>CAYPST010000053.1:0-27648 GCA_964413425.1 uncultured bacterium | reverse complement strand
TGTTCACCTCCCCGAAAACGGCGTCGGGACGTTCCGCACCTATTCGGTGAAAACACACATTTTCTCAGTCGGGGTTTTCCCTAAGTACAGCGATACTTCGCGAAACTCGTATCGCTCAACTTAGGTAGAACATATCACTGCCCAAACCTCACAATAAATTGTGAAGATGTGTTCTCTCCAGAATAAACATAAGTCAGGTTCAGCATCCTGGATCAGCACCATATTTTCTAAACACTCTCATAATTCATAAAAATAGCACCCAGATTGACGCGGAAAATGCAGCCGGCCCCGAGTTCTCGGGGCAGGCTGTGCTATTTTCATATGGAATAGGCCAGTGACAAGAATTCAGATGAAAATCTCCTGAAGAAGTTGTAACATAATTTCCGTTGCTGGAGCGAAAGTTCAAATCCGAGAACAATCGGGAGAGCATGATGGAGTATGTGCCATTCGGGACGACCGGGGTGAAAATCTCTGCGCTGTGTTTCGGCACCATGTCATTTGGCGGTGACGCGGATGAAAAAACGTCTGCAAAGCTGTTCCATCGATGCCGGGATGTGGGTATCAATGTCTTTGATTGTGCGAATGTTTATCAGGATGGCAGATCGGAAGAAATCCTGGGAAAGATCATCCGGGATTGCCGTGATGAGGTGCTGGTCACCAGTAAGGTGTTTTTTCCATGCGGCAGAGATATCAACGATCGGGGAGCGTCCCGCCGCCATATTTTACAGGCAGTCGACCGCAGTTTGGACAGATTACATACCGATTATATCGATATCTATTTTCTCCATCGGTTTGATCCCGCCACGCCGATGGAGGAAACACTGCGGGTGCTGGATGATCTGGTGCGACAGGGGAAGGTGCTGTACCTGGGCGTCAGTAATTTTGCCGCCTGGCAGATAATGAAATCTCTGGGGATATCGGATCTGCACGGGTGGAACCGGGTCACGTGTGTCCAGCCGATGTATAACCTGGTCAAGCGCCAGGCGGAAGTGGAAATCCTGCCGCTTGCCCAATCCGAACAGCTGGCGGTGCTGCCGTACAGTCCGCTGGGAGGCGGCTTGTTGACCGGAAAGTACGGTGCGGATCGGCAGCCGGAGAGAGGCCGGCTGGTGGAGAATGAAATGTATCAGGTGCGCTATGGCGATGACTGGATCTATGATGTGGCGGACCGGTTCACTGAATTCGCCCGGAATCAGGGATATCATCCCGCCGCCCTGGCCATCGCGTGGGTGGCCAGTCATCCCGGTATCACTGCTCCGCTTATCGGGGCAAGAAATCTCGACCAGCTGGAAGAATGTTTGAAAGCAACCGAGATCGAGATGACAGCGGAATTACGACAGGCCATCTCTGACCTGTCAATCGAGCCTCCGCCAGCCACTGATCGGATTGAAGAGCGGAAAGGATACACCTATAAATCCACATAATCCTTCCACGCTCCCCGAGAGCCTGGTCCGGAACATACCGAATCTCTGGGAATTGTTGACTCGAACCCCACCTATGCAGCGCGGAAGGTGTCACGTGTTGTTCAACAGGAGCCGGGAGAGCGATTCTTTTAAGCGGATGAGACTTTTAATTTCTCTGTTCAAGCCCCCTTGGGAAAATACAAATTTCCCCATGAATTGCCCCGTTTTTTTCAGTATAATTCAGTCATGAAAAGACAGGTATTCCTCAGAAATCACAGTGAACGCAAACGGCAGATTAGCAGGAGAGCGCGCACAAACCAGCATCAGGATGCATTTTGGCAAAGAAATCTCTCTACTTAATTGATGGGTCAGCCCTGGCATATCGGGCCTATTATGCCTTCATCAGGAATCCGCTGACCACCACCGACGGGCGCAATGTTTCCGCCATCTATGGATTCACCAACTCCTTGCTCAAAATACTCCGGGATGAACATCCGGATTACATTGCGGTGGTGTTTGATACGCCGGAAGACACATTTCGTCACAAGCGATATCCGGAATATAAAGCCACCCGGGAGAAAATGCCCGATGAGATGGCCGATCAGATCCCGGCCCTCAAACAGATGACAGAATACATGGATATCCCGGTGATTGAATATCCCGGCTACGAAGCGGATGACGTGATGGGCACCCTGGCAAACGTGGCGGAAGAGGAGGGGGTGGTCACCTATCTGGTGACCGGCGATAAGGATTTCGCTCAGCTGGTGAATGACCAGATTTTGCTATACAACACCTCAGGAACTGGAGGCGATCCCACTATTCTCGATGGGGAGGGTGTCAAAGAAAAGTATAGCGTCTATCCCGGGCAAGTCATTGATTTCATGGCGCTGGTTGGCGACTCCAGTGATAATATTCCGGGCGTTCCGGGTATCGGAAAGAAAACAGCACAACAAATTATTCAGGAGTACGGAACCCTGGAAAATGCACTGGCACATGCGGAAGAAATCTCCGGAAAACGGGCCAGGGAAGGACTGCTGGAAAACCGTGAACAGGCAGTATTATCCAAGGAGTTGGTCACGATAAAAACAGATGCTCCCATAGATGTGGATTTTCATCACCTGCAGTGGAATGAGTTCCAGTATGAAAAGCTCATCGAATATTGCAGAGAATTCGAATTTTATTCGGTGATCGACCAGATTGATGAATTCCGTGGCGGAACCGACAAATCTCGTTCCAAAGATTATCGGATGATTACAACACTTGGCGAGCTCGAGGAAGTTGTCCGGCACTGTCTCCGGAACGAAGTCATTGCCCTGGATTTGGAAACGACGGATCCACATCCCATGTTGGCGGACATCGTTGGAATTTCCCTTGCATGGGAAGCGGATGCCGCCGTTTATATCCCGGTGAAGTACGGAGATGATTCGGGCAGAGGCATGACCGCTGATCTGCTCAACGCCGAATCGCTGGACGGCATTTTAGTGCTGGAGGAAGTGGTGAACTCCCTGATGCCGTTATTCTCGCAGGACTCGCCGGGGATTACCGGCCAAAACATCAAGTATGACATGGTGGTTCTGAAGCGGCATGGTATTGAAATCACCAACGTGGTATTTGATACCATGATTGCCGCGTATCTGTTAAAACCCGAAGCCCGCAGTTACAAGGAAGACTACCTCAGCCTGGAGTACCTTGGTTACCAGATGCAGCCCATCGAGGAGCTGATTGGCAAGCGGGGGAAAAACCAGAAGACTATGGCTGAGGTGCCCATTGAGACTGTGACTTATTACGCGGCCGAAGATGCCGATATAGCGTTACAGCTGACACAAGTGCTGGGGGAAAAGCTGGAGACCAATGAACTGGCGCAGTTATTCCGGGAAATCGAGCTTCCCCTGATTCATGTGCTTGCACAGATGGAATATAATGGCGTGTACGTTGATCGTGATTTTCTCGAGCGCATGTCCGAGGATCTCCGGCAGGAACTGGAGAACCTGGAGAAGCAGATTTTTGATGCCGCCGGTCATTCCTTCAATGTCAATTCACCGCAGCAGCTCGCCACCGTGCTGTTTGACGAAATCGGTCTGCCTCCGGTAAAGCGGACGAAAACCGGCTATTCCACCAATGCGCGGGTGCTCACGGAATTACAAAAATTGCATGTCCTCCCGGGACTGATTCTGGACTATCGGGAGGTGGCCAAGTTGAAATCCACGTATGTTGATGCGCTCCCCGCTCTTATTCATCCGGAGACCAACCGGATTCACAGCAGCTTTAATCAGACTGTGGCTGCGACAGGCAGGTTGAGCAGCAGCGATCCCAATTTCCAGAATATCCCCATCAGGACGGAAGTGGGCCGGGAGATACGTCGGGCCTTTGTCCCGGAGGGGCCGGATGGGTACATTCTGGCGGCGGACTATTCCCAGATAGAACTCCGGCTGATGGCCGCCCTTTCCGACGATCCGACGTTAAAGAAAGCATTTCGCAACCAGGAAGATATCCATACTGCTACTGCCGCTGTTGTCTTTGATACCGATCCGGCAAAAGTAACACCGGAAATGCGCCGGAAGGCCAAAGTGGTCAACTTTGGCATTATGTACGGGGCCGGGCCGTATCGTCTGTCCAACGAACTTGGAATTTCCGTGGAAGAAGGGCAGACCCTGATCGATAATTACTTTCAAAAGTATCCCGGAATCAATCAGTATATCACTCGCACTCTGGCCGAGGCCCGTGAAAAAAAATACGTCTCCACCCTGTTGGGCAGAAGGCGGTATCTCCCTGACATCGATTCCGCCAATCGCAATATTCGGGAAGCGGCGGAACGCGCGGCTATCAATATGCCCATCCAGGGCACAGCCGCCGATATGATCAAGCTGGCTATGGTGAGAATCCAGCAGCAGATGGAAAAGCACGACCTGGAATCCCGGATGATTTTGCAGATCCATGATGAGTTGGTGTTCGAGGTGGAAAAAAATGCGCTGGAGGAACTGCAATCGATGGTCAAAGAGATTATGGAGGGAGCACTTACGGTCGATGTCCCCATCCAGGTGGATCTGGGAGTGGCAAAAGATTGGTATGACGCTCATTAATCATGGCAATGACAGAATTCCGGAGGTCTCCGATTTCTATCGTGATGCATGCAAGAAGTCATAGCCACAGATGACCTCTCATGTTCAGACGGACTTTCTGGTGATTGGATCCGGCATTGCCGGTTTATCCTTTGCGCTCAAAGTGGCCGAATTGGGTGAAGTCACCATTGTCACCAAGAAGGAAAATAAGGAGAGTAACACCAATTATGCACAGGGCGGAATTGCGGCTGTCTGGGATGAACGGGATTCGTGTGAGCAGCACGTCGCAGATACTCTGGAAGCCGGGGCCGGACTCTGTCGACGCGATGCGGTTGAGGTGATGGTACGGGAGGGACCTGAACGGGTACGAGAACTTATCAGCTGGGGCGTCCGGTTTACACGCCATCGAAAGAAACAGGAAGAATATGCCCTGGCTCGGGAGGGAGGACATTCGGTTCCCAGGATACTGCACTTCAAAGATATTACCGGACGGGAGATCGAACGCGGCTTAATCCAGGCCATTAACGATCATCCGAATATCACTCTCCTGGATAATCATACGGCGGTGGATCTCATTACAGAGCATCATACGGAGCAAACGGATAAAGTGGAGGGCCTCCACTGTTTTGGCGCCTATGTGCTGCAGCGATCCACAGGTCAGGTGGCACCGTATGTGGCCAGAAACACTGTTTTATGCAGCGGAGGAGCCGCCCGGGCATATCTGCATAGCACCAATCCTCCAATCGCTACCGGAGATGGCATTGCGATGGCATATCGAGCCGGTGCCATCCTGGCCAATCTGGAGTTCGTGCAGTTTCATCCCACCCTGTTTTATAATCCCCAGCACGAGCCATTTCTAATCTCCGAGGCCGTGCGGGGGTATGGAGCACAATTACGCACTGCACAGGGTGAACGGTTTATGCCGAAATATCATGAAAAAGCCGAGCTGGCTTCCAGAGATATTGTCGCACGTGCTATCGACTCGGAAATGAAGAAAACGGGTGAACCATATGTGTTTCTGGATATTTCCCACAAAAAAGCGGAGGAGATCAAAGAGAGGTTTCCCAATATCTACAAGCATTGTTTGCACTATAAATATGATATGACGTCCGAACCCATTCCTGTGGTACCAGCCGCACATTATGTCTGTGGTGGCGTCAATACCGATCTCCTGGGGAAAACGAATATTGCCGGATTATATGCGATTGGCGAAGTGGCATGTACCGGAGTTCACGGAGGTAATCGCCTGGCAAGCAATTCCCTGCTGGAAGCGGTGGTGTTCACCCACCGGGCGTATTCGAATCTCCGGGATCATCCTGACGAATGGATTACTCCTCCCTCTGGTCGGATTCCGGAGTGGATGGATACCAGCACGGAAAATCCGGAAGAGTGGGTTCTTGTCAGTCACGATAAGCAGGAGCTGCAGGGGTTAATGTGGGATTACGTTGGTATCATTCGCAGTGATATTCGGCTCAAACGAGCCATAAGGCGAGTCCTGGTGGTAAATCAGGAAGTGGAAGAATTTTATCAGCGGACCAAAGTGTCCACACCCCTGCTGGAGCTGCGGAATATGGCGGCAGTTTCGTATCTTATGATTAAGTCGGCATTACAGCGGAAAGAGAGCAGGGGATTACATTACAGTACGGATTATCCCGAACCAAAAGAATCCGAGTGTCATGATACCTTAATTCAGCGCCAGTCCAGACCATGGAGCATGGCGAAATAATTACAGGTGGGAAATCGGTTGCAGACCTGTTATATTAAGCCTCCTTAAACGGAGTAAGCATCATGGAAGCCTCAATTGCCTTGAAGAATATCACCAAGCGGTACGGTTCGAAAAGCGTACTGCAGCAAATCAGTTTTGGCGTTGAGAAAGGGACGGCCCTCTCGATCGTAGGGCCTGGTGCTGCCGGGAAAACCACCTTGCTTCAAATACTCACGGGGCTCACACATCCGGATACCGGCACCGTCTATGTTCAGGGGATGAATTTATCCGAGAATGTCCGTCATATTAAGAAACGCATCGGATATATGCCGGAAATTGATGCGTTGAATCCTGAAGCCACCTTACTGCGGAATCTGCAGATGAACGGTATATTTTGCGGCATGCAGTCGAAGGTGGCGGCTGCCCGCATCATGCAGTTACTGGAAGAGTATAATCTCCTGGAATATATGCATAATTATCCGGATGAAGTGTCGCCCAGCGTACGACGACGGATTACCTTCCTCCGGGCGATTTTATCGGATCCGGACATTCTGTTATTGGATGCTCCGATGGCAAATAATGATTATTCGGCCAGAAAGAGAATCTGGGAATATATCCGAACAGGCCGCGGAGAAAAAACCGTGGTGATCACCCATCGGGATATCAGTGAAGCCGAGCACCATGCAGACAGGATCATTTATCTGGAGCGGGGGAAAATTATCACTGATGGTTCACCCGCAAAATTACGCGAGAATGCCGAATTGACAACCGAGTACGTCCTCCAATTTACGGATGTACAACCCGAGTACCATGAACGGCTCCGCTCGATGAAGGCAGTTGTTGATATCGAACAGCATGAGAAGACCATTGTGCTTCGACTGAAAGACGCCGGCGCTTTTCAACACATTCTTCAGGAATTTAAACCGGTTTTGCAGAATTATACGGTAAACGAGTTAAGTTTGAATGAAGTTCTGTTCGAATTTCCGCATATCGAGCGTGGTGTATAGATGAATAAGATTCTGGCCATTATTCTACAGGATTTTTATCGGACCCTCCGCTATCCGAATCGCGGAGTACTCCCCATTTTATTGTATGGGCTGATTTGCTATCTGGGTGTTGAATTGGGGTATAGCAAACTGGTTCCCACGATCCAGGGAATCGACACGGTCCAATGGATGGTTCCGAACCTGGTGATGTTCGCAATTCTTCTCCTCGCTTATCACCACACCACCTGGGAGATCGCCGGGAAAGAAACCACCGGCTATCTCACTTATCTGCGGAGTACCCAGGTAACTCCGGCGCTGCTGCTGACATCGTATGTTCTTGACGGGATTTTACGAAGCCTGGTAAAATCCGCGCTGGTTGTTCTCCTCTTCTGGGTGTTATGGGGAGGTATCGGCTCCGTAAAATTCTGGCTCCTCTTCTCTGGTGTTGCTTTTCTGGCGAGTCTCTGCTGGGCCGGACTGGGTATCAGTCTGGCGTTATGGATAAGAAAATCTTCTGTCAACAGCCATTTTTTTGCAGAGATTTTTATCCCATTGTTCGCAATTTCGGGATTATTATATCCGGTCTCTCTCTATCCCAGGGTGGTTGAAATGATCACCTATATGCTTCCGGCAGCGCCAGCGTTTTATTTAGGGCGTTCCGTATTTACTCCCGGTGACTGGAATCTCTGGATTGTGGCCGGATTACTCGGCTGGGGTCTTCTCGGACTCGTTCTGGCGTATGGAAGTCTGAAAGGCGAGGAGCAGAGGTGACAGCCTTCATTGTGCATGAGTGCCGTACAATACGACGTTCCTGTGGCTATCTGGATGTTCAATTGCAGCATTTTTCTCATTTGATTCCCCGGATTCTTGCCGGGAGGAATCCAGGGAATTTACGTATTCGCGGGATTTGGCCTATTTTTCACTTGACTTTTCGAGCTGCTGTAGCAAACTTCACTCATGTTAAGGGTATTACCCACGTAAGCTTACAAAGATACTACTCTATAACGTTCCATCAATCGATAGGTACGGAGGGAAGAAAATTGCCGGGGGACATTTAATCGGTGAATTTCGCTGGAACAAGTAACAAGAACAGAACAAACACGTTAGGAGGTTAGGTATGAACAAAGCCGAACTAGTAGATCAGATTGCTCAAAAGGCTGATCTCTCGAAGGCAGCGGCAGAAAGAGCACTTAATGCGTTCACGGATACGGTGACGGAGACGCTCGCAGACGCCAGGGACGAGAAAATTACCCTGGTAGGTTTTGGGACGTTCAGTACCTCGGAAAGGGCAGCACGGACTGGGCGAAATCCGCAGACGGGGGAAACCATAAATATTCCTGCGACCACCGTACCGAAATTCAAACCGGGGAAATCTTTAAAGGACGCAGTAAAGGGTTAATCACTTGGTTGGCAGCAGAACCGGTCGTTCTGTTCCGTATTTCTCAAGTAATTAGCTTGATTCATTGAATGAAGGCATCCTGGTTAGGGGATGCCTTTTTTCTTTTCTCTCACGTTGATATTCACCCAGGATCCGGTGAGTGTTGAGCCGGTGTTGTTCTTTTGAGTGCAGTGTCGTGGGTGCTGTTCGGGTGGAGAATGCCTGCGCAAATCCGGACGACTGTACATGCGGGAGTCACTGGTTTCAATACGCCATCTTCCGCAGAAGATTTTTCCGGGCGAGGATCAAGCATCCCAAGTAAGTTTAATTATGACACGGCGGGTGAAATATGTTGGCATAGATGCGGGGCGCACCTCTGTAAAAATGGCCTTTCGGGATGACGCCGGCCACATTTGCAGAACACGCATACCGGCAGATCTGTGTGCCGTTAATTGGGCAGAGAATGCCAGCGTGATGCGTGCCCTTGAACTATGGTGCGAGGAGGCCACCTGCTGTCTGGCAGAGGGCGTAACTGTCGTACTTGGGGCTGCCGGGGCCGCGGAATACGAGCGTATCTGGCAGGAGAATGCTGCCCCGTCAGGAACCGGGCCGCTGACCGGTCGAATCGAACTGCTGGGGGATGTCTCACTCGCCGCAATCAGCTGTAATATCGAGGAGACAGGAATCGTCATCGTCTATGGAACCGGGGGAGCACTCATGGTGTGTGATAACGGAAGCCGGCATATTTGCAGCTCTTACGGCCCAATAGTCGGGGACCTCTGGGGTGGAGTCGCGCTGGGGAGAGCGGCGGTTCGGCAGTTGCTGGATTGCTGGGATCGCAAGACAACATTATCCGAGTATGAATCCATACTTTCGACATCACTGGGCATCAGGAATCGTAAGGAATATCTTGACTGGGTTCATACTGCCGCTAATCCCTATGGCGATCTGGCGAAGCTCGGACAAAAAACGGTAGAGTGTGCTGCCGGAGAACAGAATTCAGCCCGGCAGATTTGCGTACGGACTCTAAAATCCATTGTCTCGGTCGTACGCGAGGTCAATCAACGCTATGTCCTGCCATCTCCGCTGCCGATCGTTCTCCAGGGAAGTGTTCTCGAAAAATCCGTCTGGATGCGACGTCAGCTCTACCGGCTGCTGGAGAGGGATGGTATCCGTTGCGAGTTTCTTCTGCCACAGAAACCACTTGAAGTGTATGCATTGGAACGTGCAGAGTCTTTGGAATAGACCTCTTGCTTCCCCGGGAAAAGCAATATCGTTATCAGGAGGGGAGACGACAGGAGTGCTCCGTGAGTATTTCGCCGGCGATGCCTGTCCGGATACCCGAGGGTGGCAATACAGGACGTTTCAAACCGAAGGCCAGCAGGCGCCCTGTGAACAATTGTGAATATTTGGAACCGGGGCAATTACTCTCTGCCGGCGGATTTGGCCGATGCCTATTCCAAGGAACCTTACTATAATTATTGAGTCTATTTAGAAAACGCCTCGCCCCGAAGGGATGCCTTCGGCAAAGAGATCCCGTGACGACGGGACAAAGATCGCAGAGGCCGCCCCAACGGGATCCCTTCGGGACAAAGAACGCCTCGAAGAGATCCCTCTGGGACAAAGAGAAAATAAATTATATAGGCCTAAATACCGAAATACATTTTGTATATGTGTTATATCAATAATAACCATAAGTTAATTTTAGCATCGTGCATCAGGCTCATGTTTTCTGAATACTCTCAATCAACAGGGAGTGGGAGCAGGTTAGAGCCAAATCTGCGGTGCATCCTGACATAAGTAGCGCCGGCCGGATATGTATCCGGTAAAGGATAGCCGGAGGAGCGAAATCGGTTTCACGCATTGCGGATGTTCTGCCGCAGGGGACTATTCATTCCACCCTAAATACATATTCATCTTGCACTTTCTTACTATATTTTCTATCGTAACACTAGAATAAATAGCCTATGTTCTGACATTTTCACTCATCCATGATTTATGCCGTTGGAGATCATCCAGCATCCAAAATTGATTTCATTCCAGGAAGCTCTGTTGTATCTGCATGTGTGCTTCCAATAATCAAATTTCGGAGGATACAGTATGAATCAACAACCCACCTATCAGGAATTGCTGGATCGTATTAATGAGTTTGAAGCAAGGTGTCAGCAGCACAAATCAGTGGAAGAGGAGTTGAGAACCAGTGTGTCTCGTCTGAATGCGGTTATTGAGAGCCTGCCGTTTGATTTTTTTATGATTAATCCGGACGGTCAGTATGTCATGGTGAACTCAGTAAGCAGAGAGCGCTGGGGTGATCTGATTGGGAAACGGCAGGAAGAGGTGGCGCCGGATAAGCAAACGCTGGATCTCCGGATTGAGAATAATCGGAAAGCGTTGTCAGGAGAAACAGTGAAAGGGGAGGTGAAACTGAGTCCTCAGGGAAAACCAGGATATTATTATAACATGCTGTCTCCCGTTTATAAAGACAGTGAAGTTTTAGGGATTGTTGGTGTGAATATTGATATCACTGATCGCAAAAGACAGGAAGAGGCGGTGCGCAAGAATGAAAGCCGTTACCGGGCACTGGTGGAGGATATGCCAGCCCTGGTTTGTCGGTTCCTCCCGGACGGAACGCTGACTTTTGTTAATGAATATTATTGCAGCTATTTTCATATGGACAGAGAGGACTTAATCGGGAATAATTTCTTTCAATTCATCCCGGAGAATGATCGGGAACAGGTACGAGGGCAGTTTCTCTCGTTGACACAGCAGCAACCAACCATCACGTATCAACATCAGGTCTATGACGTTGAAGGGAGTGTTGTCTGGCAGGAATGGACCGACCGGGCGCTGTTCGACGAGCAGGGGAACGTGGTGGAATATCAATCTATTGGACGGGATATCACAGAGCAGCAAAGGGCCGAACAGGCGTTAAGTGAAAGCGAAGCCCGACTGAGACGAGCGCAGCAGATGGCCCGGATAGGGGACTGGGAACTTCATGTGCCGTCCGGAAAGGTCACCTGGTCCGATGAGCTGTGTCGGATTATGGGGATCGAGCCAGGCGAAGCAACCTCGATAGCAACGTTATTACAGATCGTCCATCCTGATGACCGGGAGAGGGTCCGGGAAGCCATTAATACGACGCTTACTCAGGGGAAACCTTTTGATGGTGAAATTCGACTGATTCGTTCTGACGCGGAGGAGCGGGTTATCCAGTTACGGGTTCAGGTGACACCGTCGCCTGAAGGCCAGCCGCAGCGCATAGTAGGCGTGGCGCAGGATATTACCGAACGAACGAAGCTGGAAGAACAATTTTATCAGGCGCAAAAGATGGAAGCTATCGGGACTCTGGCAGGAGGTATTGCTCATGATTTCAACAATTTATTGATGGGAATCCTCGGCAGCGCCTCACTCATGCAGATGGAGTTGGATAAGGGACATCCAGAGTATGACCGGCTGCAGAAGATCGAGGAACTCGTTCGGCGCGGTGCGGAATTGACCAATCAGCTGCTGGGATTTGCCCAGGGAGGGAAATATGAAGCGCGGCCAACTGATCTGAATACCCTGGTGAAAGAAAGTTGTGAGATGTTTGGCCGCACCAGAAAAGAAATCACCATCCGGACAATGCTCCAACCGGAGCTCTGGCTGGTGGAAGCAGACCACAGCCAGATTGAACAGGTGCTGCTGAACTTGTATGTCAACGCCTGGCAGGCCATGCCCCAGGGTGGAGAATTAATTGTCGGCACCGAAAATGTGGACCTTGATGAGGATTTCGTTCGGGCATTTGAAGCTGAGCCAGGCCGCTATGTTATGATCTCGGTGATGGATACCGGGATCGGCATGGACAGAGAAATCCAGGAGAAAATCTTTGATCCGTTTTTTACCACCAAAGAAGTGGGCAGGGGAACAGGACTGGGATTATCCTCCGTCTACGGGATTATCGAAAGTCATAATGGATTTATTGATGTCTCAAGCAAGAAAGGGCACGGTTCCGCTTTCATGATTTATTTGCCGGTGCTGGAACCACCGGGACAGGAACCGGAGCAGCAAACCACACAGATGGAGTTCCCCGGGAGGCAGTTACAGGGGGATGAGAAGATTCTGGTGATTGATGATGAACCGATGATCACGACAATAGCCCGAGAGATCCTGGAACAGGAAGGCTACCAGGTGATGATTGCGAATAGTGGTCAGGAAGCCATTAAAATGCTGACAGGTCCGGAGGAAGATCTCCCATTCTTTCCGGATCTGATCATTCTGGATCTTATTATGCCCCCCTTGGATGGAAGCGAAACGTTTGATCGAATCAATGAGATGCACCCCCGGCTGAAGGTATTACTTTCCAGCGGATATAGTATGGACAACCAGGCGATTGAAATTCTTGCCCGCGGGTGCGACGGTTTTATTCAGAAACCATTCGATGCAAGAGAACTTCTGTATAAAGTTCGAACTATCCTGGACCAGAAGTAGAATACGTGGCAATACGTCTATCGAAGGAATGAAACTTTCCCGCTCGCTCTGTTGCCGCAAGGCAACAGTACAGATTCTGCCACACTCATCAGAATATCGACGGAAGACAAATATTTCTTCATAGCAAACCCCCTGTGTTGGTATGTTCAAGTTGCAGGAATGTCAGGCCGCCGCTGGTGATGCAGGAGTTCCCGGACGGTGACGAACCGATAGCCCTGCTCGCGGAGGCTGACGATAATGGGTTCCGGCGCGTCTCTGGTAGCCTGCGAGCCGTACATGGGATGTAGCAGAATAATGGATCCGGTACGGGTGTTCTGCAGAACATGGGCGGTGATTTTTCCGGTATTTAAAAATAAGGGAAGGCACCAAATCGCACCGGAGCAGCTCTAAGGGTGAATGGATGCCCTGATGCCAGCTGTTTTCCGATGGGTACAATGATCACAGTCACTCCGGATTTGTTTATAAAATCTTGTTCCTCTCGTCTGGTATATTCTAATTGAACTGCTCACTTCAGGCAATCAAAAGGATCTTTCCAAAGAATGAATAACAAGAATCGATTTTCTCCATGCATTCCCGAAGGAATTCATTTAATTTTTCATAAATGAGTCTCTTTAGAAAACGCCTCGCCCCGAAGGGATGCTCCGAAGTCCCAGAAGGGATCCCGTTGGGGGAGTCTCTTCGAGGCCTTTGGCAAAGAGATCCCGTGACGACGGGACAAAGAACCAATGAATAATTGTCTCCTGGATCCCGAAAAATATGTGGGAACTATGTTCTCCATATACTCCATGGAAGCCGGGCGCAACAGTTTGTCGAGACTTACTGTTTTCTAAACACTCTCATAAATAACGAAGAACACAGAAATTACTTATTACAACCAACCGGGGATCTGCGAAGGAGATACATGATTACCAGAAAAACTGTTACCAGCTGGTGTATGTATGATTGGGCGAACTCAGCATTTGCGACCACCGTGATGGCCGGATTCTTTCCGGTGTTTTTCAAACAGTACTGGAGCGCGGGTGTCAGCGTCAATGAAAGTACTGCCCTGCTGGGACTGGCGAATTCTCTTTCAGCCATTCTGATTGCAGTCGCGGCTCCTATTTTAGGGGCCATTGCTGACCAGGGATCCTGGAAAAAGAAATTCTTGATATTCTTTGCCTATCTGGGGGTCCTGATGACTGCCTGCCTCTTTCTGGTGCAACAGGGGTACTGGATGCTGGCGGCCGTGCTCTATGCGATCGGGAATATAGGGTACTCCGGTGCGAACGTCCTGTATGACTCCTTACTCACCGACATTACCACAGAAGAAAACGTCGATTATGTCTCCTCGAAGGGATTTGCCCTGGGATATCTGGGCGGGGGCCTGCTGTTTGCCCTGAATGTGCTTATGTACCTGAAGCCGGCATTGTTCGGGATCGCTGACGGAACAACCGCAGTGCGGATTTCATTTCTCACGGTCGCAGGGTGGTGGGGCCTCTTTGCTCTCCCTCTCATTTTGTGGGTGCCGGAAGTGAAAAAAGAGCTTCCCTCCGGATTAAATCTGGTGACAGCCGGATTTAAACAGTTCGGCAACACCTTTCGAAAAGTCCGGCATCTCCGGGTACTCTTTTTATTCCTCCTGGCCTACTGGTTATATATCGATGGAGTGGACACCATTATCCGCATGGCCGTGGATTATGGCATGTCCCTCGGGTTCGAAGCTTCCTCCTTGATTGTGGCGTTATTAATCGTGCAATTTGTGGGATTTCCGGCTGCCCTGGCGTTCGGATGGTTAGGGAAAAAATGGGATGTAAAGAAGTCTATCTATCTGGCCATCGGGGTTTATCTGGGCGTGACACTCTATGCGACCACCATCTCCAGGGAGGTGGAGTTTTATTTCTTAGCGGTGGTTATCGCACTGGTGCAAGGGGGAATCCAGGCGCTCAGCCGTTCGTATTATTCCCGGTTAATTCCCAAGAACCAGAGCGGCGAATTTTATGGTTTCTATAACATGCTGGGGAAATTTGCCGCGATTATTGGTCCCGTGCTTATCGGGATGGCGGGATTGTTTGCCCGCCGGGTGGTTGGGCTTCCGGAAGTGCTTTCCTCCCGCCTCAGTATCGCTTCCGTTGCTATTCTCTTTATCGCCGGCGGGATTCTGCTCTCTCTGGTGGATGAGGAGGAAGGCCGGAGAGAAGCCAGGATTCTGGCGGAAGCCGGTGAATTACATTAAACGCACGGTGAGTAGCCTGATTTGAATCAATGAGAGATGAGTATGCGGAAAAATCATCACGGATTGAAATCATGAGTATTGGTTGGTCGTGGAACGTTTTAGTGAAACACAGTAGCATGCTGAGATGGTGGTTACTCGTCCTGGTTCCGTGTTTTATGAGCTGCGGGCCCACGGAGCCATCCGGTTCGCTGGAACCGCTCCCGTACCTGGAGCCTCCCGGCAGGGTATCGGCTCAATACTTTCTCGATGCGGACAGTCTGGTCTCGCTGATACCGGAGTTGTCTCTCTCCATTGCAGGAAGCGGAGAGCAAGGGGGCCTGCTCATGAACCTGAAACTGACCATCACCGTGGACAATCAGGGAGATACCACCTATACCTTTGAAGCCGACCGAGCAACGGTGTATAACGCTGTTACCGGTCGCCGGGCTGCAACGGTTGCCCTCAGACCTTTCGGTGCCGTTCGTGAAGAGCATGCGGTGAATCCGGACGATTCCATTGAATTGACATACGAGAACGATCCTTTTGACGAAATTATCTATCAGCCCAACGAAAGCGAATTCTTTGCCGTTTTCACACTGATTATTAATGATTCAGAACTGGTGTTTGTCACCCAGATTACGCAGCCGGGTGCCTGAGTCGTGCACAGGAACCAGCTGATCGATTTACCCCTGCACCCTCCGCATTAGTGAGGCCTTTGCTTTCCTGCATAGATCTGATAGCCGTAAAAATTTATATGGCTGAGTCTGTTTAGAAAACGCCTCGCCCCGAAGGGATGCCTTTGGCAAAGAGATCCCGTGACGACGGGACAAAGACAATTGAACAGATATCTGCCACTATCCCGTCATACATTTGACGTCTATCTTAGATGCATAATAACCAGAAGTGAGGTTCAGCATGTTGTCCCGGACGCTTGTTTTCTAAATACTCTCATGGCTATTAAATCTGCTCAGGTCAAATCACTCGATGGCTGACGTACGGGTATTCTCTTATTCTTCCCGGGATTCATCCCGGCTGGGGAGTACCACTCTCACCAGCACACCGTTTTAACGGCTTTGACCGGGCCGGCTGATTAGCCATAAGAATTTATATGCCTATTAAGTCTATTCAGTAAAAACCGTTAAAACAGTTACAGTAGGGGGTGGTTTGCATCTGATCCCCGGGATAAATCCCGGGGTTAGGAAGAATGCGATACATTTTCTCTCCAATTCCTTGGAGTAGGAGAGCGTACTGAGTTATCTTAATAATCATAAAAATTTATTGGATTACGAGATAAATTTATGTATTATTAGGCAAAAATAGAGTATAAACATATAAAATGTAAACCAGAGTGTTTATTCTTATTTCATCCAATATGTGCACGTGAGATGACAGAAGGATATTCTTACAAAAGCCATTGTCCTGCTCATTTTGTAATTCTTTGAGTTGTGAGTACTGACTAGCTTTGCATGCCACTTCAATAGCAAATCCAAGTCGAGATAAATCAGGTTATTTAAGAATATGACTATTCAATCTGTTCAGAAACATCAAAGGCAAGGACGCCGAACGGGATACTTTCCGGGCGTGGGGCCCCTCTTCCTGTGCTGGAGAGCCGTTGCATGTCGACGATCCCGGTCCAATCGGGGAAACGGCCCTCCAATGCAGGTTGCGCATCCAAACCATTGCTTTTCTGAGCTAACTTAATAGTCATATTTAAAAATAATATTCACATACTTGTCAACATCCGGATAAAACTCAAAGGCCGATTATCGAATATGTGCTTTCCCGGGCAGCATGGTTGTTGATACAGCGTGTCAGGTCCTCTAAAGGAAATACACGAAAAAGCCGATAATAAATTAGTGTCGAATGCAAGGTGGATACAAGCGAATGTGTTGTGAGGCAAGAAAGAATCCTGAATACGGAATACAGAATACAGAATACAGGTTTTTTTAAACTGGTTGCGTACGCGATTAGATTGATGATTTTACCCTTGAAATGAGGGGCGACTCTTGCATTGGATGCCATATCCGGAATGGATGCGCGGCCGTGGAATCAGCTCGGAGACCATCAGACGGCCAGAGCGTCAATGGATCCACCCGGATGGTGGCGATCCTGAGGTAGCAGGGTGGCAAGCCCTTGGTATACCAGATTAACGGAGAAGTCTGTAAAGTCCAAACCATGCCGTCTGAATCTTATCAAGAGGACTCTTTACAGCAGGCGCTAGACGAAAGCATTCGACATACGTTGCGTCCCGCAGCAGTAATCCTTGGAATTGTATTTGCAACGTTCGCATTCATCCATCCTTTTTACCTTCCTCAGGCAATCGCCCTGCCGCTCACCACCACTGCCGCACTGAGCTCTGTGCTGTTATTCGGACTATTCGCGTTAATGATGTATGTTATGATCCCCGGGCAGCATGCACACTATATCAGTGTGGGCGTTGCCATTCTCATCGCAGCGGACTTCCTGCTCCAACTGACGCTGATGCCTGAGCCCGAGCAAACCATAAACCTCCTGTTTTTGGTTCTTGGTGCCGGTATTCTCTTCGTTTCACTTCGATGGCTTCTTCTGATTATCGGGATTGCCTTGTGTGGCTGGAGTGCCATCGTTTGGAGTCATGGTTTCACATCCGAATGGCTGCACTACGGATTCGGCCTCTTCACTGCGTCAGCTCTGGCGGTTTTAGTGCTGCAGGTACGTGTACGGAATATACGACACTTCGCGCATCAGCGGTTAAAGTTGGAAGAGCAGTTACAGGAACGGGAAGAAGAGTTATCCGAATCCAGTCAGGTGCTGGAGAACGAAATCGCTCAGCGTGAGGAGGTCGAACAGGCGTGCAAGATCCAGGAAGAAAAGTTCCAGAAGATCTTTGAGAATGCGAGTGAGGGGATCCTCTATCTTCGGAAGAGCGGAGAAATTGTGGCGGCCAATCAGAAGCTAGAAGAAGTCAGCGGCTACTCCAGAGAGGAGTTGGTTGGGTCGAACTTTTACTCTCATGCGATGTTCACGCCGGCGGCTTCGGAAAAGGTGGAGCGCTTTTTCCAGCAGATCGTGTATCAAAACGGGAATCCGGCGGAGAAGCCCTTTGCCGGTCATCTTAAAGATGTCGAACTGGTTCAAAAAAATGGCAACCAGATCCTTGTCGAGGCCAGGGCTGCGGTCATGCAGCAGAACGGGAATACCGTGGATGGTATCCTGACGACTCTTCGGGACGTAACGGATCGGCGGGAAATAGAAACTCAACTAGCGTTGCACACTGCCGCCCTGGAGGCGACTTCCAGTGGAATCATGATCACCGATGTCGAGGGCCAGATCCTGTGGGTGAACAATGCTCTGGTGGAGCTCACCAGGTACGACGCCGACGAACTCCTTGGCAACACCCCGCGGATATTCAACTCAGGCAAGCACACCAAGGCGTTCTATCGGGAGATGTGGGAAACCATCCTCTCGGGTGAAACCTGGCAGCGGGAACTCATCAACAAGCGAAAAGATGGAACCCTGTATCCCGAAGAGCAGAGTATTACACCTGTCCGGAATGAGGCTGGCATCATCACCCACTTCATTTCAATCAAGCAGGATATTACCGAGCGCATCGAAGCGGAAGACGCCCTGCACAGTTCAGAGCATGACTTCCGGGACATCTTCGAACAAATGCACGATGGCGTATTTCGCGCCGCGCCCGATGGGGAGATCGTGCTGACAAACTCTGCCTTTACTGAAATGCTGGGGTATAAATCTGTTGATGATGTGATTGGCGCGAATCTGTTGGAAGACAGCTTTTTCACCGGAGAGTCCTTAAAAGAGTTCAAGGAAAAATTAGCGAGCCAGGATGCGCTGCAGAACTTCCAGGCGACGATGCGTACCCGGAAAGAGAAGGAAATTCTTGTCCGGCTCAATATTCACAAGCGCCAGGATAATAACGGAGGGCTCCGCTACTATGAGGGGACAGTCGAAGATATCACCGAACAAAGTGCCCTGAAACAGCAATTAATTCAGGCGCAGAAGATGGAAGCGATTGGACAGCTGGCAGGCGGGGTCGCCCACGATTTCAATAATCTTCTCACGGTGATCAAGGGATATAGTCAGCTGCTTCTGGCGGAAATCAGTTTCGATCAGGATCATGAGTATTATAATAACCTAATGCAGATTGATTCCGCTGCCAAACGCGCTGAATCACTCACCCGGCAGCTGCTGGCCTTCAGCCGGAGACAGATTCTGGAACCCAAAATTCTCGATCTCAACGATATCATCCAGAATCTCGAGAAAATGCTGCGCCGGCTTATCGAAGAAGATATTGCCCTGACCATCAAGTTCGGATCGGAGTTGGGCGGTATTAAAGCCGACTCCGGCCAGATTGAGCAGGTGATTATTAACATGGTGGTCAATGCCAGGGATGCAATGCCGGAAGGGGGGAAATTAGTAGTCGAAACCAGTAATGCCAGCGTCGGTAAAAACTCAGACGAAGTGAAACGCGGGGCGAAACCGGGCAACTACGTCAGGCTGTCCATTGCCGATAATGGTATCGGTATGGATGAGGAGATCCAATCGAAAATTTTCGATCCCTTCTTTACCACCAAGGAAAAAGGCAAAGGTACAGGATTGGGACTCGCAACGGTCTACAGGATCATCCAGCAGAGTGGTGGATATATACTGGTGGATAGTACTCCCGGTGTGGGAACGACGTTCGATTTATACATCCCGCTGGTTTCCGAAGAAGTCACTGATGAAATCGCTCAGTCCCGCAAAGAACAAAAGCTGGAAGGAACGGAAACCATTCTGGTAGTGGAGGATGAAAGCGAACTTCGAAAAGTAATCATCGAAACGCTGGAAATGTATGGATATACGGTGGTGGAAGCAATCCACAGTGCAAATGCACTCTCCATCTCACAGGAATATGACGACACGATCCATCTCCTGCTCACCGATGTGGTCATGCCGGAAATCAACGGGAAAGAACTGGCTGACCGCATTACCAGTGAACGCCCGGATATCACCGTGCTGTATATGTCCGGATATACCGACGATGTTATCGCGCAGTACGACATTATTAAAAAAGGTGTTCGGTTTCTGCAAAAACCCTTTACTCCCATGGATTTGGGGTATAAAATCCGGAGCGTCCTGGATGGTTGATCCCGGGAATACGCAGAGATATTTATGGTCTCTGCATTGCTCGAGTGATCTGTCTGACAGGAGAATATGTTATGCATTCCGTTCGTATAGCACATAAGTGAAGGGATATTCAGGGTACTTTCAGTTCTTACCTTGGTGGTTTCCTGGTAACACGTTTTTATTCATCAAAAGTCTTTATGATGTCTTTTGTTTGAACTTTTACCCTCTTGAATTTTTAATTGGCTGTATTCGTGCTTTCTTTTTGGCGGTGGTGTCCTCTCCAACCTCCCGGTCGAGATATCACATCGCTTCATAAGCCCCCTGTTCGGAGCCTGAATCCGTGGCAATCTGTGCGCCGAATATTTCTCTTTGGGAGGATCTATAATGCAATTGTGAATTGGATGGGGTTTTTGCCCTTTTGTATTCTTGAATTCCTGAAATTTTGTCTTCTTGTTTTCTTGCCTTCTTCTTCGAAATAGAGGGTTTGCACAAAGTGCTTCTGTTCCTATATTATGTTTCATTTTCATTTTGATGACTCACGTAAAACATACGGGAGTGGATTAAACAGATGGAGCACCACAGACTCGAAAAAATCCATTTTTCCAACGGACGTCTGACGGTACCGGATGACTACAGTTCTTTTTTAAATCTCCGGGAAACTCAGGATGCCATCGAATTTATCAAGGACACTTTTCAATCGCATCTGGCGTCTGAATTAAATTTAACCAGAGTATCGGCGCCGCTCATCGTCTCGAGTACCACCGGAGTTAATGACCATCTGAACGGTGTGGAACGGCCGGTGAGTTTTTCGGTGGTTGATGTTGAGGAGCAGGTGGAGATCGTGCAATCACTGGCAAAGTGGAAACGCGTTGCACTGGCGGATTATGGATTTCATCATGGGGAGGGGATCTACACGGATATGAACGCGCTCCGGCCGGACGAGCATATCGATAACCTCCACTCCATTTACGTCGATCAATGGGATTGGGAACGCATTATATCGGAAGAGGAACGGACCCTTCCGTTCTTAAAAAGCATGGTGCGGAAAATTTATGCTGCTATTAAGGATATTGAACAGGAAGTGTGCCGGCATTACCCGCAGTTGCCCGGTCCGGTGCTGCCGGATGACATTTACTACATCCACAGCGAAGAATTGCGCCAGCGTTATCCATCCCTGGCTCCGGTGGATCGGGAGCATGCGATATGCCGGGAAGAAGGCGCTGTCTTCATCATTGGAATTGGCGGGAAGCTGGCGGATGGAGAACCGCATGATCTCCGGGCAGCGGATTATGATGATTGGACAACGGAAGCGGGAGGATACAGAGGACTTAACGGAGATATCCTGGTGTGGAATCCGATGCTCAAAGGAGCGTTGGAACTCTCTTCCATGGGTATTCGAGTCGATGCGGGGGCATTACTCCGGCAGCTGGAAATACGCGGGGAATCGGAGAAGCAGCATCTGTATTTTCATCAGCGGTTGTTGCAGGGGGAATTACCCCTGTCAATCGGAGGAGGAATAGGCCAGTCCAGGACGTGTTTGTTTTTCCTGAGGAAAGCCCATATCGGAGAGGTGCAATCCGGCATCTGGCACTGCGCCATGAAGAGAGCCTGTGAGGAAAACAATATCTTTCTTCTCTGAGCACGCACTCGATTCCCTGGCAAGACGAAGTCGACGACAATCTCATTGAGCGGGTGATGAGCTGGCTAAAAACTCTGACTGGTGGCGTGATGAAGGCTCTACATCAAGGAGCCCCCGGCTGTCAGGCAAATCAGCAGGTCGGATCTGTCCGGGATCGTTCCGGGTTTACCTGGGTCATTACTGTGAAATCTCACATGAAATTATACGCCACCCGACCTTCGGGTGACTCCTTCATCACTGGGCGTTGCCAGAAGAGTACAGACTTGAGCGGAAGCAGGGATGCAGGAGAAACTTCCCCTGAAAACATGGGGAATGGCCGGGTTGATTCGATTCCGTCAGCCGGGCATTTTCGAACCATTCCGAGGGATTGTTAATACAGCGAATGACTGCGGAGAAAATGTTTCAAAGGAGGGAATATGGCAGACAAAAACAGCCCTGCAGCGACGGGTAGTATAAAGACCCCGCCCAGAGGACTGGCAATCCTGGCAATCCTGGGACCTTCGTTAGTCTGGGCGGCCGAGTATATCGGATCCGGGGAAGTGATTCTGGCAACCCGGACCGGTGCTGTCCTGGGCACCTCAGTGTTGTGGGCGATCGTGCTGGGTATTTTCCTGAAGTTCTGGATTGGAATGAGCGGCGCCCGCTATACGGTGACCACCGGTGAGGGCATGATTGATATGTTCGACAGGATGCCGGGACCAAAACACTGGGTGGTGTGGATTGTGTTGGTCGCCCAGTTAGCCTCGGCGGCGATCTCCATTGGGTCGGTGGCGAATGCCGGCGGTATTTTTCTGAGCAGTATGCTGCCGTTCCCCCCTCTATTCTGGGGGTGGGCAGTCTCAATTTTTGCAGTCTTTGTTGTGTGGTCCGGGCTGTTTGAACCGCTCAAGATTGTGATGAGTATTTTTGTGGCCATCACTGTGTTGGGGGTTGGCTATGTGGCGGTGAATGTCTTCCCGGGAGTCAGCGAATTCCTCCAGGGATTGATACCGGTTGCCCCATCTGTGCCGGAGTGGGCTGTTGCCCAGGGATTGCACGAGAATCCCTGGCGGGAGATCCTGCCGTTGCTGGGTTGGGGGGCCGGAGGATTCGCCAGCCAGGTGTGGTATTCTTACTGGATCATTGGCGCGGGTTATGGGGCTGCTGCCGGTCGGAATTATGGGGAGCCCGCGGATCTTGAGCAGTTAAGAAATATGGGGACAGATGATGCCCGTAAAATCAAAGGCTGGTATAAAGTCGTCTACACCGACGCCACGTTGGCCATGGTGATCGGAACCGTGGTCACCGCTTTTTTCATGATCGCCGGAGCCGGGGTACTCGGTGCTCAAAACCTGGCGCCGGAAGGACCGGAGGTGGCACTGACGCTCTCAAATATCCTGTCTTCCCAATGGGGCAAGATCGGGGGTCTCTTGTTTCTGCTGGGGGGAGCCGCTGCTCTCATCGGAACGAATGTGGGACAACTGGCCGGGTGGCCGCGTCTCCTGGCTGATGCGACCCGGATCTGCTTTCCCGGATTCCAAAAACGGTTTTCCTGGAAGGTACAGTTCCGCATGTTTCTGTTGTTTTTTCTGTTTACCAATATGGTGATTGTTATGACGCTGGGTTTGAAACCGGTGTTTCTGGTCCAGCTGGGGGCCATACTCGATGGCCTGCTGTTGACACCTTTGCAGGCCCTGGCGGTGCTGGCAGGATTATTTCTGGTGATGCCGAAACTGGTAAACCAGGAAGTGCATGATATCATCAAACCGCACTGGATCTTTGCGGCGGGATTGATTGTTGCTTTCCTGGTCTTCGGATACTTCTGTATTTTCCAGATTCCATTTATCCTGTGAGTTGAACTGTGGCAGGGAATTTCCGGAAAAACTAGTGCCGGATTGTTCCTGTTCACCGATCGGAGGAATTTCACAGCATAGCTGGTTGTGCGTTGGCAAAGGGTAATTCCCTGGCGGTAAAAGGGTATCTGGGGCGAAAATGATTCGTCGTATGGTATTGAATGAGGTAACATGCCTCTGTGCGACACCAGTGAATTAAGTGCGGGCGGATCAATCCCTGGGATATCCGACCTAATTCAGGTCAGCCGGACCTGATGTCCTCTCCGGGATTCATCAGAATATTTCTGTGGATATTTCAAACGGAACATCTATATTATTGTGTACAAAGAGTCAAGAAAAACAAAGCCAGAAAGCCAGCAATAAACTTATGCATTCAATAGATACCAAACTCAATAAACTACAGGATATTCTGGAGCACCATCTTCCGGCCGGTTTGATTGTTGCTTTTTCCGGGGGCATTGACAGCGCTTTTCTCCTGTGGGCTGCTGCACAGGCAAATCGGGGAAACGGAGAGCAATTACTGGCGCTCACTACTCTCAGTCCGAGTGTTCCGCAAAATGATATCGATGATGCCACAGAATTTGTGAAGCAAATCGGTGTGCAGCATGAGTTGGTCGATAGCTATGAGTTCGAAAAAGAGGGTTACGTCCAGAATACCGGACTCCGGTGTTATCATTGCAAATCCACCTTGTTCGAGATTGCCCGCCGGATTGCTGCAGACCGAGGATTCGAATATATTGCCTACGGCTATAATGCCACAGATACCGGTGATATCCGGCCGGGGCATAAAGCGGCTGTCGAGAACAACGTCCTGTATCCGCTGGCACGTGTCGGTTTCACCAAGCAGGAGATCCGGGCGATCATGGCAGAGCAGGGATTCGACGTCGCGGAGAAGCCGGCCAGTCCCTGTCTCAGCTCCCGAATCATGACCGGTGTGCGGGTGACACCGGAGAAACTGCAGGATATCGAATCCCTGGAAACCATGTTGCGGGAAGGCGGGCTGAAGGTCTTTCGGGTCAGACTTCATGAGACTGACGATATCCGGTGGTTACGTTTGGAAGTCGATCCTGACGAGATGAGCCTGGCATTGGAGCTGCGCGAAGCGTTTGTGACCCAAGCAAAAGAGCGCGGGTACCGGTGGGCAACTCTGGATCTGGGCGGGTATCGGACCGGCGGCGCAGTGCTATGAATGAACGGGATATCACCCGGTTATTCCAACTTGTTGCGAGCGGTGCCCTTTCTGTTGAAGACGCGGTTCTGGAAGCGAAGAAGGGTCCGTTTAAACTCACCCGGCTGAACGATGCGACCATTGATCATCATCGCTTATTGCGGCATGGGCTCTGTGAGGTCATATACGGGGAATCGAAAACCACCCGGCAGATACTGGAGATCGCCCGTACACTGGCAGACGAGGGCACGCCGGTATTGGCGACACGGCTGGATCAAGCGAAGCGGGAGGCGCTGGAATCTGAATATCCGGATGGTCGATCCAATCCAACGGCGGGCACGTTCAGTATCAATCCTGAGATGCCGAAAGGACCAGGGAAGGGAGACCCGTATGTGGCCATTATTTCTGCCGGAACCAGTGACCTTCCGGTGGTGGAAGAAGCTGCCGAAGTATGTATTGCTTCTTCGGTAGCATATACTGCCATCAATGATGTCGGTGTGGCCGGTATTCACCGGTTGTTCGGTCATCTGGATGAGATCCATCAGGCGACTGCGCTGGTGGTGGTCGCCGGCATGGAAGGCGCTCTGCCGAGTGTGGTGGCCGGTCTGGTGGGCAAGCCGCTGTTCGCCGTGCCGACCAGTGTGGGATATGGGGCGAATCTGGAGGGATTTACTCCCTTATTAGCCATGTTGAACTCGTGTTCTTCCGGTGTGGCGGTGGTCAATATCGATAACGGGTTTTCCGCCGCATACGCCGCCTGTAAGGTGGTACATGAGGTCAAACGCGCCATCGCCAAACAACAGCAACCATCAGATGACTGAATCGCTCCCCTTCTCCAATGAAACAGAACCGATACTCTTCCTGGAACACATCGCCGGAATTGCCGGAAATATGTTCACGGCTGCGTGCATCAATGCCGGGATCGTTACCACAGAAGAAATCCAGGAGATTCCGGGTCTGTTGGGGTTCCCGAAATCCACCATCCGTATTACTGTTTCTGATCGTATGACTGCCAATCTGAATGCGACGCATGTTGATATCCAATGGGATGAGGAAGCTGTTGAGATGTTTGGCGAGGATTCCCGCTCGGATGGCCATTATCATATTACCTACCGGAAAATCGATGAACTGATTCGGGATTCCGAACTGAGTGAGGAGGCGAAGAAATATGCCCGGCAGATTATTTATCTTCTGGGAAATGCCGAAGCCAGAGTACATAACGTCGATCTCGAACAAGTGGCCTTTCATGAAATCGGCGATATTGATTCCATGCTTGATGTGGTAATGGCCGGTTACTGTATCGCTGCAATATCCCCAGGCCGGGTGTATTCCACTCCGGTGAAACTGGGACGGGGCACCGTTGAAATACGGCACGGCTCCTATCCTGTTCCGCCGCCTGCTTCTGCCATTTTAAGTGAAGGGTGTTCCATTGATCCGGTGCCGCCCTCCATACAAAAGCCCGATGTCGAGCTCTCGACTCCCACTGGCTTGGCTATATTGAAAGCACTGTCTCCCGTATTCATCGACCAGTGGCCCGCCGGGATCGTCCGGCATCAGGGAGTCGGGGCCGGATCCCGGGATCTGGGGAAGTATCCCAATGTCTTCCGGGTGGTGATACTGGAAGGAGAGAAGAAAGCGCCGGATGAAGAACTTCCCTATAAATATGGGGAAGTGATGGAAATTGTGTGCAATGTTGATGATCAAACGCCGGAGCGGACGGCCTGGATTCTGGAGCAACTTCTGGAGCGGGGGGCACTCGACGCATGGTTAACTCCAATGACCGGCAAGAAGAACCGGCTGGGTACCATGATTTCAGCGCTGGTCGAACCTTCGCAATGGACGAACGTGGCTGACTGGCTGCTGCGGCATAGCTCGACGTTCGGCGTGCGGTATCGTTCTTATCAGCGTCTGGAGCTGCTCCGGATGAGCGAAACCCGCAATACTCCTTATGGCAAAGTGAACTACAAAATGGGTTACACGACAGAGGGAGAGAAGCTCAAGGAAAAACCGGAGTACGACGACCTTCGTCAGATCTGGAAAGACCACCCGGATTTTGAGGAGTGATTCGGATGGATCATCAATCCTGTTGTTTCCATCTAAGCATACATTATACCTACCCAAATTGAGCGATTTATTTCCATAAACCGCTCAATCGACAAAGAAAATGTACGTGTTCACCTCCCCGAGAACGGCGTCGGGACGTTCCGCACCCAGTCGGTGAAAACACACATTTTCTAAGTCAGGGTTATACTAAGTACAGCGATACTTCGCTGTCCCAAGGGACCCCAGTGGGCACTCGTATCGCTCAACTTAGGAAATAGTCAAATTTTATTGTGGCTGGTCAAGAGTGAACTCCCTGGTTTCGTCCTGCCATATCTAAAATATGCGGTGAAATCTGTGGCATGAAAAGGATCTGTAGCCTATCACACCCTCGTATAAAACTCAGATTTATCCGCTGGTGGGACATCGTGATATTCCGGCCGTTATCGTTAACCAGAATCCAACCACCGATACCTGCAATCTGGTCAGACACAGGAGGAGTTTTTTCGCAATTTCCTATGAGAAAATGGACATCTTTCTCTTGGCCCTGAACCCTGTACTCATGATGCTCTGCAAATACAATTTGGGATATTTGTATCGTTCAGGTAAGGAAAGAAGCAGTGCCGAGGGCGGGATTCGAACCCGCACGACCTGACGGTCACTAGACCCTGAAC
>CAYPST010000052.1:0-28102 GCA_964413425.1 uncultured bacterium | reverse complement strand
AGAATAAACATAAGTCAGGTTCAGCATCTTGGATCAGAACCATATTTTCTAAACAGTAAGTATCGACAAAATGTTGCGCCAGGCTTCCATGGAGTATATACCGAACATATTTCCCAACTATTGTTCGGGATCCAGGAGCCAATTGTTCATGTGTTCTTTGCCCCGAAGGGATCTCTTCGAGGCGTTTTCTAAATAGACTCATTGAAATGAATTCACCCGGACAGCATCGCGCGTTGATCAAAATGATCGATTGGGAGGTTCCGGGGTTAATGGCATATTCGCCTGAACGTCAAACTCCTTCTCGGGATTGGCCGGGTGCGCAATCAGGGCACTTAGCATCCGCAGGGTTTCATGGCGGATCCGGGCAATCTCTTGTTTCGTTTCCGTAATTTGCTCCTTGATTGCTGCGATTGCTTCTTCCAACTGTTCTTTTTGCTGCAGTTGCTTTTGTATTTCAGACTGCCAGAACTCAAGTTCAGCCTGATATTTCTCCGGGCTCATTTCTGAGGAATAAAAGTAATCCTGGGCCTGGGCAAAATCGGCGGCGCCCAAAACCATACCAACCAGAACCACTATAACAAAACTCAATTTATTCATAAATACTATCCCTTGTTGTGCCTTCCATGTGTGTAATTCGTTCCACTCGTTTGTACTCTGATCGCGCCTGCTCCAGTTCATGTTCTAACGATTGTAATTTTGATGAGAGTTCTGCTTTTTGTTTTTGTAACGTTTCTACTTCTTCCCGAATGTCCTGGGATGCATGGCGTGTCTCTTTCAGCTCTTCCAGCCGGGTCTCCGGGATCCCACTGCTGCAGCCCCCGCAACACCATATCATTCCGATACCAATACTGAGTACCCATATTTTTACAGATCTCATTCCCTGCTTATCCCAATTTCCCCGTCATTCATTCCCGGATTGATCATCAATGGTTTGCAGGCCTAACTCCCGCAACTGGGCTGCGTCTACCTCACTCGGAGCACCATCCATGAGTGATAACGCCGACGTGGTTTTCGGGAATGCAATGACATTCCGGATTGAATCCGTCCCCGCCAGCAGGGCAACTACCCTGTCAAATCCAAACGCAATACCCCCGTGAGGCGGAGCACCGTACTCAAGGGCTTCCAGGAGGAAACCAAACTTTTCTGTGCGCTCTGCTTTCCCAATCCCTAACAAATCGAAAACTCTCTCCTGCATATCCAGCTGATAATTTCGAATACTCCCTCCTGCAACCTCATGCCCGTTAATCACCAAATCATACGCGCGAGCTCTGACTTCTGCTGTATTATCGACGAGCCTCGGAAGATCTTTAGGTAACGGCGCGGTAAAGGGATGGTGCATCGCCTCCCACCGATCTTCTTCTTCGTTATACTCGAACATGGGGAAATTTACGACCCATACCGGGGCCACTTCATCACTATTGATTAACCCTTGTGTTTTACCAAGATGCTGCCGGAGTTTTCCCAGAGCCGGATACGCAATCTCGGGTTGGTCCGCAACAAATAACAGGAGGTCGCCCGGCTCCGGATGGATCTCCCGGCGGAGATCCGCAATTTCCTGATCGGAAAAGAACTTACTAATTCCGCTTTCAACGCCGTCTGAGGTCACTTTCATGAAGGCCACGCCTTGTGCACCAACCGGCCGCACTTCCCCGGCTAAACTGTCAAGTGCTTTGCGGCTGAGATCCGCATCGGAGACACAGAGTGTGCCGATTACCCCACCCTGTTCGTGCACAGATTGAAACACCCGGAATTGGGAGTCACCCAGTATTCCGGTGACATTGTAAATTGGCAGTTCAAAGCGAAGATCCGGTTTATCGGTACCATATCTGCGGAGCGCCTCCTGATACGTCATTTTCCTGAACGGCCGCTCCAAGGAGATATTCAGTATATCCGAGTATAAATTGGTGGTGATCACCTCTGCGATTTCCATCACCTCTTCTTCATTCACGAATGACATTTCCAGGTCTATCTGGGTGAATTCAGGCTGACGATCGGCGCGTAAATCTTCGTCCCGAAAGCATTTCACAATCTGGAAATATCGATCGAACCCGCTGATCATTAACAGCTGCTTATAGGTTTGGGGAGATTGGGGTAACGCATAAAAGCGGCCTTTATGTAACCGGCTGGGAACAAGAAAATCTCTGGCCCCTTCCGGAGTGGATTTCATGAGGAACGGGGTTTCGATTTCATAAAATCCTTGATCGACTAACGAGGTACGCACACTTTGATAGGCCCGGTTCCGCACCTGGATGTTTTGCTGAAATTTCCTGGTCCGGAGATCCAGATACCGGTATTTCAGACGCACCTCTTCACTGGCGGCTTCGGGTTCCGGTATTAAAAAAGGCAGAGGTTTTGCTCTGTTTAGTATCTCCACGGTCTCGGCCTCGATCTCAATGTCTCCGGTATCCAATTCGGGATTGATGTGCTGTTCATCTCTGGATGCGACTGTCCCTGTGACCGTGATAACCCATTCATGCCCGATTTTCTTCGCAGTCTGAGCCATGCCTGCCGATGTCTTCGGATTGACCACCACCTGCACTTTGCCGGTCCGGTCCCGCAGCATGAGAAAAATGATTCCTCCGTGATCTCGCGTGGTTTCCACCCAGCCATGCAGCACAACCTGTTCCCCGTGATGCGTTCGACGAAGTTCTCCACACAGATGGGTTCGTTGTGGTATTCTCATAGAATCCTTCCCCCTGATAACCTACATAAAAAAACCGTCCAGTCCGATATTATCGAGCTAGACGGTTCACAATTTCAAGCACAATTTTTCGGATTTCAGGTGCGTTCTTCCGCAACCGCCAGTCTGTTCAGTGCACGCCGGAGCGAATGACGAGCCCGCTCTATGTCAATGTCGGGGTTTTTTTCTGCTTCTTTCAACCGTTGCCGGGCGCGCTCTGCCGATTTGTTGGCGCGTTCCACGTCGATTTCCGTAGCCAGTTCGGCGGTTTCGACAAGCAGCACCACCCGGTCGCGATGAATTTCCGCATATCCGCCACTGGTCGCCCAGTATTGTCTTCCACTGTGCTGTTCGATCCCGATTTCCCCGATATTCAATGCAATCATGGCAGGAATATGCCCGGGGAGCACCCCGAACAATCCATCCACGCCGGGTGCACGAACATAGGAAACCTGGTGGGTTTCCTCCGCACTGGTAGGAGTAACAATTTCAACGGTTAGCTGATCGGGTGCCATGTTATCTCATTTTTCTGGCTTGTTCGACTGCTTCATCGATGGTACCGACAAATAGAAATGCTCTTTCCGGCAGGTCATCGAATTCGCCGTTCACCAGCCGTTCGAACCCATCAATGGTCTCCTCAAGTTTCACATATCTCCCGGGTGTTCCGGTAAACTGTTCCGCGACGAAGAACGGTTGACTCAGGAAGCGCTGAATTCGCCGGGCGCGGGCCACAGTCACTTTATCTTCTTCCGCCAGCTCTTCCATGCCCAGAATTGCTATGATATCCTGGAGGTCTTTGTACTGCTGTAATATCTCCTGGACCTGCCTGGCAACCCGGAAGTGCCGTTCTCCGATAATGTTGGGATCCAGGATTCTGGAGGTGGAATCCAGCGGATCGACGGCAGGATAAATCCCTAATTCAGAGATTGCCCGGTCCAGTACAGTGGACGCATCCAGATGCGCAAAAGTCGTTGCCGGAGCGGGATCGGTCAGATCATCCGCCGGAACGTAAATCGCCTGGACCGAGGTGATCGATCCGGAGCTGGTGGACGCGATTCGTTCCTCCAGCTCCCCCAGCTCGGTGGCCAGGGTCGGCTGGTACCCTACTGCAGACGGAATCCGGCCTAACAGCGCAGAAACCTCCTGGCCGGCCTGCACGAATCGGAAGATATTATCGATGAACAGCAGGACGTCCATTCCCTTCTCATCTCTGAAATACTCCGCAGCGGTGAGAGCGGTGAGTCCCACCCGCATACGGGCTCCCGGTGGTTCATTCATCTGTCCGAACACCAGGGTCGTGCTGTCCAGCACGCCGGATTCGGTCATCTCAAGAATAAGGTCATTGCCTTCCCGGCTTCGCTCGCCGACGCCGCCAAACACCGAATAGCCGCCATGCTCATGCGCAATGTTCCGGATGAGCTCCTGGATTAACACGGTTTTGCCAACACCGGCCCCTCCGAACAATCCCGTCTTCCCTCCTTTGGTATACGGCTCCAGCAAATCGATCACCTTAATGCCGGTTTCGAACATTTCCGTTTCGGTGGAGAGATCTTCATGCTTCGGTGCCGGACGATGAATAGGTAACCGGATCCTTCCTTTGACCGGTGCTTTCCCGTCAATGGGCTCACCAATGACATTGAAGACGCGGCCCAGAATATCATCGCCCACCGGCAGGGAAACCGGTTCGCCGGTATCCACCACCTTCTGACCCCGTACCAGGCCATCTGTGGAATCCATGGCGATAGTCCGCACCATATTTTCGCCCAGATGATGGGCGACCTCCAGCACCAACAGGCCATCTTCACCCCGGTCAATTTCCAGCGCATTCAAGATATCGGGGATCTCGCCGTCTTCAAAGAGCACATCAACGACCGGTCCTTTTATTTCAGCGACCTGTCCGGTATTCTGTCCTTGACTCATAACTGCTGCTTTCCTTTTCCCTTCAATACTTTCAATTATTCTGCCATCGCTTCGGCGCCACCGACAATCTCAGAAATTTCTTTGGTGATGGCAGCCTGACGCGCCTTGTTATATTCCATCTGCAGGTCTTTCATCATGTCCTCCGCATTTGATGTGGCATTATCCATGGCGGTTCTGCGTGCACCCTGTTCCGCCGCGTTCGACTCCAGCAGCATACGCCACATCTGCACATTCAGATGCCGCGGAATCAATGAATCGACAAAAGCTTTCGCATTCGGCTCGAAAATGACTTCGTCGATAGATTCTGGTTCCGCTTCTTCCTCCACGACCAGCGGAAGAAACTGCTCGATCACCACCTCCTGCTGAATGATATTCTTAAATTCATTATACAGGATATCGATTCTGTCCAGATGATTCTGCAGAAAGGCGTTGGTAATCACTTCGGCGATAGAGGTCGCGCTTGAGAACGTTAACCCTTTGAAGAAATCAACGTATTCTCCAATGATGTGATACTGTCTCCGGCGAAAATACCGCAGGCCCTTCCTGCCGATACAGATTAAATTGACCTGATCAGGTGCGTACTTCTCAATTTCCTGCTCTGCTCTCCTGATAATGCGGCTGTTAAATGCTCCGCACAATCCACGATCCGCCGTGATAATCACTAATCCCACCGTTTCAACCGGCCGGATTTCCAGCAGCGGATTCAACTCCCGGCCAATTTGTGGTAATAACTGGCTGAGCACATTATTGATTTTATAGGCATACGGCCGGGCCTGCTCGATGGCTCGCTGGGCCTTTTTTAACTTGGCATCAGCCACCATTTTCATGGCCCGGGTGACCTGCTGGATACTCTTGACTGATTGTATTCGCTCTTTAACTTCTTGTGCTTTTGCCATAGGAATCTATGCTTTCAAGCTCACTCTTCTTTGAATGTCTCAAGAAAATGTTCGAGGGCTTTGGTCAAGTTTTGTTTCAGGTCATCAGTCAATTTCTTTTCCTGCCTGATGCCCTCCAGAATATCCGCATGCTGGGTTTCGATAAACTCCAGGTATTCCTCTTCGAACCGGCTGACTTTTTCCATGGGTAAGTCGTCCAGATACCCTTCCGTACCGGCGAATATCACAACGACTTGTTTCTCCAGCGGGAGCGGGGCATGCTGACCCTGCTTTAAAATCTCATAGAGCCGCTCCCCCCTGGCCAGCTGCTTTCTGGTAGATTCATCCAGTTCCGCCCCGAACTGGGTGAATGATTCCAGTTCGCGATACTGTGCCAGATCCAGTTTCAGGGAACCCGCGACCTGGCGCATGGCTCGCAGCTGAGCATTCCCACCGACCCGGGAAACGGAGATGCCCACATCAATAGCCGGCCGCTGTCCTGCGTAGAACAGATCGGGCAACAGATAAATCTGTCCGTCGGTAATCGAAATCACGTTGGTCGGAATATAAGCGGACACATCCCCCTGCTGGGTTTCAATGATTGGCAAAGCCGTGAGACTCCCGCCGGTGTCCGGTATCTTCAGAATATCGTGGTCCTCGTTGCCCACTGCTTCCAGATCGGCCTCCAGTTCTTCCTTGCTCTGTTCAAAATGGAGACGATACTCTTTATCATTCACCCGGTCGCTCACCCTCTCGGAACCCTTCGGAACGATAACGTAGCGTTCTTCAATTTTTGAGGCCCGCTCCAGCAGCCGGGAGTGCAGATAAAAAATATCGCCGGGATATGCTTCACGTCCGGGAGGCCTTCGCAGGAGCAGCGAAAGCTGTCGGTACGCCCAGGCATGCTTGGTCAAATCATCGTAGATCACCAGGGCATGCCGGCCACGATCACGAAAATATTCTCCCAGCGTCGCGCCGGCATACGGCGCAATATACTGAAGCGGTGCCGGCTCGGAGGCATTTGCCGCGATCACCGTGGTATGGTTCATGGCCCCTTCATCTTCAAATATCTTGACCACCTGAGCTACCGTGGACGCTTTCTGGCCGATGGCGACGTAAATACAGTACACGTCGCTGTGCTTCTGATTAAGAATGGTATCCACACCGATGGTGGTCTTACCGGTCTGCCGGTCGCCGATAATCAACTCACGCTGGCCGCGCCCGATTGGAATCATCGAATCAACCGCTTTGATGCCGGTCATCAGTGGCTCTTTCACCGGCTGTCTGATCATCACATTGGGGGCTTTGCGTTCAACCGGCCGACGCTCGGTATATTCAATGTCTCCTTTACCATCCAGGGCGCGACCGATGGGATTGATGACTCGCCCGGCCACCTGTTCGCCCACCCCGATTTCAACCACCCGGCCGGTGCGTTTAACGATATCACCTTCGTTCACCAGCCGGCTTTCACCAAACAGGACGACTCCCACATTATTCCGCTCCAGATTCAGAGCCATCCCGACCACATCATTGGGGAATTGGACCAGCTCGCTTGCCATAATATTTTCCAACCCATACACATGGGCGATACCATCCCCTACGCTGATCACTTCTCCCACTTCCTCCACATCCATACTCACTTCGTACGACTCGATCTGTTCTCTGAGTAAAGAAGTGATTTCGTCTGCTTTTATCTCCATGGACTACTTTGCCTCCTTTATGACCGTCACACCGAGATGACGTCTTAACTCAAACTCTTTCGTAATTTCTGCAATTGATGGGCAATAGAACCATCGTACACTGTATTATCGATCTGGATACGTATGCCACCGATGAGCGACTCATCAACGCGTTCCGTCAATTCGATTTTCCTGCGGAGCTGCTGCTCCAGCAAGGAGACGATCCGTTCTCGCAGATCATCAGACAGGGGGATTGCGGTGACAGCGTGCACTAATTCGATACCCTGATGTATCCGCATTTCCTCCTGAAATGCCAGGTGGATTTCTTCTACCAGTGCATACCGCTGATTTTTCAATAAGGTGGCGAAGGTATTCAGCACAAATTCATCCAGCTCATCGGCAAAGATTCTGCGGAAGATCCGGGCTTTCTCACCGGCTCGTATCCGGAACGACTGCAGAAATCGCCGGAGTTCCGGATACTCCTGCAGAGTCTCCCTGAACTGGTTCATACTCGTGGCGACCTCCTCCACCCGGCCATGCTTTTCAGCCGTTTCGCAGAGTGCCGCAGCATATCGATAGGATACCGGATCTAACCTCACTGGTGATCCCCTCCCATGCCCCGCAGCGAGCGCTCAATGATATCCACGTGTGCCTGGTCATCCAGCTGACGACCAATGATCTTCGAGGCAGCACTAATAGCAATGTTCGCTACGGAATCTTTGATATCCTGTATTGCCTTTTCCCGCTCGGCTTCTATCTGTTTGCGCGCATCCTGGAGCATACCCTGTTTCTGGTTCTGGGCTTCCGCAACGATATCATCCCGAATCTTCTCGGCCGATTCTTTGCCTTCCGCAATAATCCGGCGAGATTCCTTCCGGGCTTCGGCGAGCCGCTGCTCATAGGCCCGCAATTTTTCCTCGGCTTCGCTCCGGGCTTGTTCCGCCTGGTCCAGGGAGGTCCGAATGGTACGCTCACGCTCGTCAATCATGGTCAGGATCGGCTTCCAGGCCACCTTGCGCAGCAGGAACAACAGTATTACAAACGTAATGATTGTCCAGATGATTAATCCTGGATCAACGCTTAATAATCCCATGGTATCTTTCCAGATCTGTGATCAAGTTATTTAAGCGCCAAAATGATACACACCACTTCACCAAAAAACGCAATTCCTTCGATGAGCGCTGCTGCAATAATCATGGACGTCCGAATATCGCCCGCTGCTTCCGGCTGTCTGGCGGATCCCTCCATGGCAGCTGAGGCCAACTTCCCGATGCCGTATCCCGCTCCTAATATACCAAGTGCGGCTCCAAATCCGGCGGCTAAGTACGCTAATGCTAGGTTACCCATCATTTCCTCCTATGTTTCATCATTATGTAATTTCCTATACCTGTCGTGCCTCATTGATATATCTTGTTTAATGTTCCGGATGCGCTGCTATACCGATAAATAAGGAAGCCAGCATGGTAAATATATATGCCTGAATAAAGGCAACCAATATCTCTAACAGGTAGATGAACAACGACAATCCCACCGAGATGGGTGATACCAGGACGGTTCCGAAAATAAAAATCATGGTAATGAGCGCAATAATGACCACATGCCCGGCAATCATGTTGGCAAATAAACGCATGCAGAGCGCGAAATGCCGGGTGAATTGACTGAGAATTTCCACCGGAAAGATAATCGGCACCAGAAAAATGGGCACGCCTCCCGGAATAAAACTCTTCATATATCCCAGCAAGCCGTTATGCCGAATCCCTTGTGCCTGAACCACCACAAACGCTGTAATCGCTAACGCGGCGGTCACATTGATATTCCCGGTCGCCGTTGCCATAAACGGAATCAGTCCTAGCAGATTACAGAAAAGGATGAAAAAGAAAAACGTGAGCATCAGCGGGGCCATTCTCTTGCCGAGTTTCTCCCCCATAGTTTTGATGGTGATTTCATCCCGGACAAACAGCACCAGCATCTCCATCAGCGCGAATGGCCCTTTCGGCACATGCACGCGTTCACGCTTCATGGCAGCTGCCATTCTCCAGAACAACAGGAAGACCAGTGCGGAAGCAATCCACATCATAATCACATGCAGCGAGATGGATAAATCGAGGCCAAACAGGTGAATTTCCGGGAGGTGGATTTCAATCCCCCCGATAAAGTGCCACACGTCAGAATCGGTGACATGGTCGATGAGTAATTCACCGCCGGATTCACCATGGCCTCCGCTCTGAGCGATCTCCTCTGCTGCGTGCTGTGCGCCTTCCTGGATACTCATGCCGCTATTTCATTTCTCCGGTTATTCGTTCGAACATTCTCCATCGCTCGTGAGTCGTGTATGCACAAACCATATTTCCAAAAACATCAATACAACATAGTACCCCAGCAATGCAGTCAAAAATGCTATGAAACTCAATTTTTCACAGGCATTGACTGCTGCAACAATTGCGCCAAGCACGAGCAACCGAACTCCCATGCCACCAAACACCACTTTCATAAAAGTGACTTGTGAGGCATAAAATCCCTTTTGCATAAGAGATATAGCGACAATAAAATTCGCGCCGGCCACCGCCGGTGCAAGTAAAAGAGATAAGGTTACTTCGGTTTCCTGAATCTTGAAAATGGGAAAAAGGGAAACAATTACTCCAAAAATCAATATCGCTAAAAATCGCCGAACAAACTCAACTACCACTGTCTTCGTCTCTGGAGTTATTTCTCGACTGCTGCTGAGATAATCGATTCAAGGTGGAAATCATACGCACAAATCCAAGGGTGAGTCCCAGGGCGGCCCCGATAACCATAAGCCACGGTTCCGTACCTATTTTCTTGTCAAGCCAATACCCCATAAAAAGAAAGGCTAGAATATAGACAGTGAATGTAAGTCCAAGGCCTAAATACGGTTCTAGCTGCCGGCAGGTGTCCCAGATTGCAGATTGTCTCTCATGCTTCTTCCAGTTCTTCTTGTTCATCAGACGCCTTCTGTACTGTGACAGGTTCCTCTGAGGTTGGCATTTCGCATTTCCCGCGGAATACCGCCCCCTCCTCTATAATAAGCCGTGCAGCCTTCAGGTCTCCCAGTAACTCGGAAGTCTTTCCTAATTGGACCTTGGTTTCACAAAGGACATTCCCTTCGACCTTTCCGTTGATAATGGCGCTCTTGGCTTTCATATTTCCTGAAATTATCGCAGATTCAGCCACCCGGACGAAGTCATCCGAGATGACATCGCCGTGCACTTTCCCGGCGACCAGGACGCTGCTCATCACTTTCACATTGCCGTCCACTTCACTGGCGGCACCGATTATTGTATCAATTTTCGATTCATTCGTCTGAGCCATATTTCACCTACTCTGTTTGCTCGTGTTCAACCGAGACATCGTTATCTTCATAAATGAATATGAAGTCTTTGGGGTTTCGTGGCTGGCCATCTTTCCACACTTCAAAATGCAAATGAGGTCCCCGACTGATTCCGGTATTTCCCAGAAAGGCAATCGGTTCCCCGCGTTCAACCCATTGCCGTTCCCGCACAATGTTCCGCTGATTATGTCCATAGATTGTAATATAACCACTCCCATGATCAATAATAACAGTATTCCCATACTGGTAGGTCCAATTGGAGAACACCACTAACCCTGCTGCCGCTGCCTTGACCACTTCTCCCTGCCGGGCAATAATATCCAGCCCGAAATGATTATCATCGTAAAAAACCGCTTCATTATAAAAGTCCTGCGTTACATACCCATCCACCGGCGGGAGCGAAGGAACATTATCCAGCAAATTCAACGAAGAGTGGGGCAGCGACGGAATCACCTGATTGATCCGGGATCGTTCCACAGAATCCATCGGCATGATTTGCGATGCGCTCGCCTCAACCTTTTCCGGTGAGATCCGTCCTCCCAGCACACTCTGGATATATCGATTAATGTTCTGAATCCGGTTATAGTCATCAAGGATGCGAACCACCTGGAAACGCTCTTCCATTAATTGATCATTCTTCGCCTGCAATCTGTCATAATTTAAAGCGCGAGGAATATAGTACGCAAAAGCGATCAACAATACCACAGCCAGCACACCCAGAATGATCCCAATCCACTGGAGGGCATTGCGGCTGATAGTGAAATCCCAATTCTTCCCCGCCGTATCGGGAACCACCATGATGGTATAGCGTCTCGTCTTCATATCAGTTTCCTCGGAGAACCACTCCCGGAATCATTCGACAGCCAATAGGTCAAATAAGTCCAGCAGGCGATCCAGTTCTGTGTCAGAATAGTATTGCACCTGGATGACGCCGCCGTCCTTCTTTGTTTTAATATTCACTTTCGTGCCCAGCTGATGCTGCAGCCTGTCCTCGATATCCCGGATATAGGGAGATTTTGTCGATGACCGGCCTGGGGAAGGCGCTTCCTCGGAGTGCGGTGCCGCCTCAGCTTCCCCAAGATTGAATTCCCGGACGACCTCTTCCACCTCCCGGACACTCAATCCGTTCTCAAGAATTCTCTCCCAGATTGTTCGCTGCACCTCTTCGTTATTCACGGCCAGCAAAGCCCGTGCATGGCCGGCAGAAATCCTGGCCTCTTTTACACTCTGTTGAATATACGAGGGCAAATCCAATAAACGAATAAAATTGGTGATCGTGCTGCGATTTTTTCCCACCTGTCTGGCGACTTCTTCCTGGGCAAGCCCATGTTGTTCAACCAGTGCATTGTAGGCATGGGCCAGTTCGATCGGATTCAGATCCTGGCGCTGCACATTTTCTATCAGGGCAAACTCCATCATTTCCGCATCGGATTGCACTTCAAGCACATAGGCCGGAATCCGCGTCAATCCGATGGATTCGGAAGCACGCCAGCGCCGTTCACCGACGATTAGTTCGAATTCGTTCTCAAGCTTCCGTACAGTTACCGGTTGGACGACTCCTTTTTGAGCAATCGATTGTTCCAGCTCGCGCATCCGCTCGGGATCGAATTCCTTGCGCGGCTGGGTAGGATTGGGCCGAATCTTGTCCACATCAATCAGCGCTATCGTACCGGGTTCCGGATCCTGCTCCTCCGGAATCAGCGCACTTATCCCGCGGCCCAGTCGTTTAGTCGGCATGGTTTAATATCTCTTCGGTTAATTTCATATAATTCGTCGCACCCGTGGAGGCAGCGTCGTACAAGATAATGGGCTTCCCGAATGAAGGCGCTTCTCCCAGGCGTACATTCCGGCTGATAACGGTGTTGTACACCTTATCTTTAAAATAACTCCGTACTTCCTCAGCCACCTGCTTGGATAAATTCAGGCGACTGTCGAACATTGTAATAACAACCCCTTCGATGGTCAACTGCTTATTTAGATTTTTTTGGACTAATCGCACCGTATTCAGCAGCTGGCTCAAACCCTCCAGTGCATAGTATTCACACTGAATAGGAATTAAGACGCTATCTGCAGCGGTTAAACTATTAATCGTTAATAATCCCAGGGATGGCGGACAGTCAATAAGAATGTAATCATACTCGCTCCGAACTCCCTCCAGTGCCTTCTGCAAAATCCTTTCCCGGTTCATCATACCAACCAACTCCACCTCGGCACCTACCAGCCGCGGATTCGACGGAACCAGCTCCAGATACGGCACCTCCGTGTCCACCGCAACCAGCTCAATGGCTTCTTCTTCGATGAGCACCTCGTAAATCGACTTCTTCGCATGTGCCACATCAAATCCGATCCCGGAAGAGGCATTCGCCTGGGGATCGATATCGATAAGAAGTGTGTTAAGCTCGCTAACCCCCATCCCGGCTGCCACGTTTATCGCAGTCGTTGTCTTCCCGACACCTCCCTTTTGATTCGCAATGGCAATGACTTTTCCCATAATACTCCGCCAGGTTTTCGCCATTATTTTGGATTATTTTAAGTTCAATATTTACAGCCACATAGTTGTATTTCAGCTGTATTAAAAACCTGAGGGGAATATAGTTTGGCTCTCCTGTAATTGCAAGCGAAAAGCCCAGCAGCGCAATGGTGATCCGGTCCCGGAATAACCGACCGTTCATTGTTACTTCTGTGAGACCTCGGGCGACCCGGGGAAAGAGTTGTGGTTTTAAATTGCAAACTGCAAATATCTCTTATTATCTTATGAAGTTCAAAGCAGAGTGGAGATCAGGGAGAGTGGAGAAACTCTAAGACGTTATACCGCGAAGAGATGAGGATGGTTCTATGAGTGTGAAAATTGCGATTCACACTACACGCCGGCCGAATAAATTCAAACACATCGTCAACATTGTCAAAGAGGAATTAGCACGGCCGGAAGACGTGGAATTTCTTCACACTCCCTATCCGAAAGATGTGCTGGAAGTTGCAGATGACATTGATATCCTTGCGTGCTACACCATTCCCAGGGAAGCCTTTCGGAAAGCAGACCGGCTCAGCTGGATACACATCGGTACGGCCGGAATTGAACATACCATTTTTCCGGAATTGGTGGTCAGTGATGTGATTGTCACCAATGCCAGAGGTATTCATGCCGGGCCGGCCAGCGAATTTGTGATGGCCCAGATCCTTCATTTTGCCAAGAATGTCAATGAATTTCAGGCGTTTAAAGAAAACAGGCAGTGGGCGCAGTGGGAATTAGCCGCCAGAATCTCCGTGCTGAGTAACAAAACAATCGGCATTATCGGATTCGGCGCCATTGGACAGCACGTAGCCAGGAAAGCCAAAGCTTTTAATATGAGAGTTATCGCGACCAAGTACTCGGTAAAGCCGGATGACCAGTATGCTGAGGTTGATGTGCTGCTCTCGCGGAACAGACTCTCCTCCCTGCTGAACCAGACCGATTATGTTGTCCTCACCGTACCGCTGACCAAGGAAACCTACCATCTTATGAATGCCCGCCGATTACAGGAAATGAAGAGTACCGCATATCTGATTAATATCGCCCGTGGAAAAGTCGTTGATGAACAGGCACTGTCTCGGGCGCTCCGAAAACAGGAGATCGCCGGAGCCGCCCTCGACGTCTTCGAACAGGAACCGCTGCCAGCCAATTCCCCGCTCTTTGATCTTGACAACGTATTGCTGAGCCCTCATATCTCCGGAAATTTTCCGGAATATGTGGAATGGGCCTCCCGGGATTTCGGAAAAAACCTGAATCGATATCTGAACGGAAATCGGCTACACAATATTGTCAATAAGGAGCGAGGTTATTAATTTCATTATGCACACAAATCCGGATAATGGTTTGACATTCCCTGGGCATCCCTCTAACTTTCACGATTTTTTGTGTATGAAAACCGCCGCACTCTGCGTGCAGGAGGAAAAATTCGATGTTTAGACGGTTAACACCGAGAATAATTATCATTGGGCTGGCAATTGCTATTGCCGGTATCTTATTATATCCGACGCTCCGGTATCAAGCGTTATCAGAACAGGAAAGAGCGCAGCTGGAAGAACGGGGCGAGCTGGCCACCCTGGAATCCAAAATCATCCGCCGGGGACTGGACTTACAGGGTGGCATCCATTTGGTTCTGGAAGTGGATGTTCCGACATTGGTGCAGAACATTGCCACCAACAAGAGTCAATTGTTTAACGAAGTGTTCGATCGCACCCTCTCCCGGCTGCAGACGTCCGAACGCTCCTTTCTGGATCTGTTTCTGGAAGAAGCCAATAATGCCAATTTACGGCTGGTCCGGTATTTTCCGGATCGGGGAATCCAGAATGCGGAGATTATCAGTTCCTTGCAGGAAGAAGCGACCGATGCTATCCGCAGGGCGCTGGAAATAATTCGGAATCGAGTCGACCAGTTCGGTGTCAGCGAACCGACAATACAGAAAGTTGGCAACCGGCGCATTATTGTTGAGTTAGCTGGCATCCAGGATCCGGCCCGAGCCCGGGATCTTATCCAGACTACTGCGCTTCTGGAGTTTAAACTGCTGAAAGAGCCGGAACTCGTCCAGTCTGTCCTCAACAGAATCGACCGGGTGCTCGAGCGACGTCAGGGAGATCTCGCCGATACCCTGGCAGCAGCGGATACTGCCGAAGAGGTTCAACCGGCAGACACCGCCGGGGTGGAAGAGGGGCAGGTCGCCGAAGAAGAGGCGGTTACGGTTGATGAGTTATTCGGTGAGCCTGAAACCGGGGATACTGCCGGAGCAGACGACAGTGTAATGATAGATCGGCAGGTATTCGAAGAGAAGCCTTTCACCGCCCTGCTGCGCAATGTACAGAATCAAATCGGGGTACCGGTGAGAAATCGGAATGCGGTTGAACGCATCCTGAATATGCCGGAGGTGCAAAATGTGATTCCCCCGGATGCCGAATTTCTCTGGAGTGCCGGTACCGAAATTTTGCCCTCACGAACCGGGCAGCCCAACGAATATTATCTGTTGTATCTGATCAACGAAGAAGCCGGATTGCAGGGGGGAGTGATCACCGACGCCCGGGCAACACTTGGCAGCACCGGATCTCAGGCTGCCGGCCAGCCGATAGTCAACCTGGAAATGAACAGCGCCGGTGCCCGCACCTGGTCCCGGCTCACAGGGGCCAATGTCGGCCGACGCGTGGCAATCGTCCTGGATGACCGCATTCACATGGCGCCGGTTATCCGGAACAAAATCCCCGGTGGCCGCACGCAAATTGAGGGAATGGCCAACATGGAAGAAGCCAAAGACATCGCGATTGTCCTGCGAGCGGGCGCATTGCCTGCGCCGGTCGATATCATTGAAGAACGCACCGTCGGGCCATCGCTGGGAGAGGACTCCATCCGAAAAGGAACCCGTGCCACTCTCATCGGGTTGGTTCTGGTCATATTCTTTATGGTTTTCTATTACAGACTTTCCGGACTGGTCGCTGATCTCGCACTGCTGCTCAATCTGGTCTTTGTATTGGCTATCCTGGCAGCACTGCATGCCACACTCACGCTCCCCGGAATCGCCGGATTGATTCTGACCGTCGGAATGTCTGTGGATGCCAACGTCCTCATATTCGACAGAACCAAGGAAGAACTCCGGAAAGGCAAGACAGTGCGGGCTGCCATAGACAGCGGCTACGGCAACGCCCTGAGCGCCATTATCGATGCCAATGTCACCACCGTGCTGGCCGCCCTGGTGCTCATGCAGTTCGGAACGGGACCCATCAGAGGATTTGCCGTGGTGCTGTTCTGGGGTATTATCTCCAGTATGTTTACGGCCATCTTCGTCACCAGAACGGTGTTTATGATTTTTACTGAACGGGCAACCCTGCAGAAACTAAGTATTTAACGTACAGGTAGGATCATCTATGGATTTATTTGCAAATGCTAATTTTGACTTCCTCGGAAAGCGAAAATTTGCCGCGATTCTCTCGGTTATTCTTATTCTAATCGGGCTTTTTTCCATCATCTTTCATCACGGATTGCGCCTGGGAATTGACTTTCAGGGAGGCACCCTGTTGCAGCTCCAGTTCGACAACCCGGTAGAAATCAGAGAAATCAGATCTGCCATGGAATCCGAAGGATTCGCCAATGCTGAGATTCAGCGATTCGGAGCTGAAGAGGAAGTAATTATCCGGGTACAGCAGACCTCGGGCGGAGGAGATGAGACCTCCGACCGAATTCAGGCGGCCTTAACCAATGCCTTACCGGATAATCCGTTTCAGGTCCGCCGGACAGAAGAAGTGGGCCCGCAGATTGGGAGTGAACTGCGGGGAAAGGCGGTGCTGGCAATCCTTTCAGCCATGCTCGGCATGGTGATCTACATCACTCTGCGCTTTGAACTGAAGTTCGCCGTCGCTGCCATCATCGCCATCGCCCATGATGTGCTGATCACGCTGGGTGTTTTCTCGGTTTTGAACCTGGAAATCAACCTGCCCATTATCGCAGCCTTCCTGACCATCGTGGGCTACTCATTGAATGACACCATCGTCATTTTTGACCGGGTCAGGGAAAACCTCAAATCACTGCGCAGGGAAGCCTACAATACACTCATTAATCTGAGTATTAACCAAACCTTGAGCAGAACGGTGGTCACCTCGGTGACGACTTTTCTGGTGGTCTTCATCTTATGGATGTGGGGCGGGGAAGTGATCCGGAACTTCGCTTTTGCTCTGGTAATCGGTGTCGTGACAGGCACCTATTCCACCATCTATATCGCCAGTCCGGTTGTCGTCGAATGGGATGCCAGAGCTAAGTCCTCCGGACGACTGCAGAAAAAGCGTTAGAGAGTACACCAGGCAAGTCTTTATTAAGATGGATCCATCAGTTCAGTAGCCGGGGAATGCTGGTTTCACCAGCGCAGATCAGAACGGAGGATGCCCATGGGAGTTCATGTCATAGCAGGCGGTCAATGGGGTGATGAAGGGAAAGGCAAAATCGTCGATCATTTCAGCGGAACGGCTGATATAGTCGCCCGATACCAGGGGGGGGCCAATGCCGGGCATACTGTTTATATTGATGACCGGCAATTTATTCTCCACCAGATTCCCAGCGGAATTCTGCGGCCCGGTACCCGATGTCTTCTGGGCGCGGGAATGGTTGTGGATCCGGTTGCCCTCGCTCAAGAAATATCTTCACTCCAAGATCAGGGCATAGAGTGCAATACCCAGATTGGAGTGGCTTATAACGCCCACCTGGTCCTTCCGGTGCATAAAATACTGGATGGTATCTCTGAAGAGTCGGGGCAGGAGAAAACCATCGGCACCACTCGGCGCGGCATCGGACCGAGTTATGCGGATCGATATGCCCGGAGAGGACTCCCGGTCTCGGCGCTCCTGGATGCGTCTGCTTTTCGTCATGCCGTCGAATCCCATTTAAAGTATGCTAATAAAATCATCACCAACATTTATGACCAGCCTGCCGTCCGGTTCGAGGATTTCTGGGATACATTAGCCGCTGCGAGAGAGGTGGTTGTGCCGATGATCACCGATGTCGCCACTGAATTAATCGATGCCCTGGACCAGAACAAATCCATTATTGCCGAAGGGGCTCAGGGGGTACTGCTGGATATCGACTTCGGCACCTATCCGTATGTGACTTCCTCTCATCCCGGATCGCTGGGAGTGACTGCCGGTCTCGGAATTCCGTCCCAGGCCGTCACGCGCCGCACCGGCATATTCAAAGCCTACTGTACCCGGGTAGGTGAAGGCCCGTTCCCGACCGAAATCCGGGAACCAGAACGAAAGGAGCGTCTGCGGGAAGCAGGGGACGAGTATGGTGCCACTACCGGTCGACCCCGGCGATGCGGCTGGTTTGATGCCATCCTGGGGCGCTTTGCCACCCGGGTGAACGGATTTACGGAAATCTGCATCACCAAGGCGGATGTCCTCAGCGAATTCGAGAACATCAAACTCTGCACCGGTTACCAGAACCAGCAAGCATCCTTTTTGAACCTCCATACACTAAAATCTGCTCAACCCATTTACGAGTCCTTCCCCGGCTGGACAGACGATATCTCCGTGTACGACTCCTTTTCGGATCTTCCGGACACATTGCAGGCCTATCTCGATGTGTTGCAGTCTCACCTGCAGGCTCCTATCCAGATGATTTCCACCGGTCCGGAGCGTTCACAAATAATTGCGCGATGAATCTGACTCATCAGGCAACCCTTCACATCGCTTCTGTTTTACCCTACTCATTCGAATTGACCCTCAGAGAGGTGCAGTGGTATCCCCTGGATGTCACCGAGCGTGTAACAGGCAACCAGCTGTTACGAGGATTCAGGCTCCCCGGGAATCACCCTGTACTGACTGTCACCAGAGATGCGGGCAATTCCGGCCTGCAAGTCGATAGCTACGCTGCTTCATCTGCAGATACCCAGGCGGTGACCCGTCTTGTCCGTCGCACGCTGAATCTGGACCTGGCACTAAACCGCTGGTATAACCAAATCCGGCCCGGAGATCCCATGCACGAACTGATTGAACAGTTACATGGTTTCAAACCGATTGCCAAGCCCACCATTTTTGAGAGTCTGGTTAGTGCCATCCTTGAGCAGCAGCTGAATGTCAAATTCGCCTGCACCCTGGAATCCCGATTAATCCGTAAGTATGGTACGCTCCTGGAAGCAGCTCCCGGAAGCCTCTGGCTATTCCCGACTCCCAAAGCTTTGGCTTCACTGGCCTGCGAGGAACTCAAACCGCTCCAGATAAGTTCATCCAAATCGCGATATATCATCGATATCGCTGCCCGAATCGCTGAAGGCTCCCTGGACCTGGAATCCTGGCATGAACTGCCGGATGATGAATTGATGCGAAATCTGCTCTCCCTGCGGGGAGTTGGCAGGTGGACGGCGGAATATGTGGCCATGTTCGGATATCGACGCTATAATCATGCGCCGGCGGCGGATATCGGCCTGCGTAATGCGGTAACCGCCCTCACTGGCAGCGAAAAGCAGCTCTCCGAGAAAGCCACCAGAGCCTACATGGACCAATGGGTGGACTATCGGGGACTGGCAACCTATTACATCTGGCATGCATTTGCAGTTGGATTGATCTGAATTTTATCATATAATTGAACATAATTAAATACCAGGATCCTGTCGAAGCGGTCGTTGATTTAGAGTTCTTCTCCGGAGTGGTGTTGGTATCGAAGGACTTCTCCTGGGGATCGCTTTAAGGCGTCTTCTATCGAGCATTATAAAAGATACAGGTGTGTACCGTGATATTCTGGATGACAATCAACCATTTGCCCATTGGAAAACTCCTGCTGGTGGAAGAGGATGGACGGCTCATCCGTGTGAAGTACCTAAATTTGAAGCCTTCCGGAGATTTTATTCGCTCACTGCTCGAGGATACCGAAGATGAAGTGTATCACCAGCATACCCCGTTCTTACACCGGACGGAAGCGGAGCTCCGGGAATATTTCGCAGGAGAGAGAAAACAATTTACCGTACCATTCCGGTACGACGGCACCTTGTTTCAACAGCAGGTCTGGGATGCAATTGCTTCCATCCCGTACGGTGAGACACTCACTTACGGGGATATTGCTCACCATATTCACCATCCGAATGCGTCCCGGGCGATCGGGAATGCCTGCGGCCGGAATCCACTGCCCCTTATTGTTCCCTGTCATCGCGTCCTGGGGGCCAATGGCGCATTAGGCGGATATTCGTCCGGATTGGAGAAAAAACGGTTCCTTCTTAGTCTGGAGGGGATACCACACTAATATGCAGAATGCACATTCCAACCCATTTCGGTCCGGCAATTGTGCTCCACCGGTATCATTCTTCTTCCGGGAGATAGCCCAGAGATAAGTGCTCGGGAAGGAGCATCCCGCCCGAAATCAATAGCTTGAGGCCCTCCTGTACCGAAAACTGAGTTTCGATGACTTCCATCTTTTTGATGAAGATAACATATCCCGTCGTCGGATTCGGAGTTGAGGGGACAAACATGGAATGATATTCTTCCCCATCTCTGCCAGTCGCTGTTCCGGTCACAAAAGCCAGGGTCCACAATCCCTTCCTGGGATATTGAATAAAGACCACTTTCTTGAAGTTACTCTTTCCCTGCATGGATAATGCCTGGAAAATGCCTTTGGCGGTTGAATATACGTTCTTCACAATCGGCAGCCTGAAAAGGAGCTTGTCCATCAACTGGAGAGTCTTCCGCCCGAGAAAATTCGAGGTTAATACTCCGATAATATAGACCACAATAATGGTCATCAAGATACCCATGCCCGGAACATACCATTCCACATATTGCTCCAGGTATGGCCCCAGAAAGCTATCGAAGAAGTTGAACATCCACCGCAGTACCAGCGCAGTTAGTCCCAGCGGACCGATGATTACCAGTCCGGCCAGCATCTTGTTTCGCACTTTCGTCCAGAGAACTTTCATAAGGATACTTTCTTTTACTTTCTATTTCCCGTGTAGTGAGAGCACCTTTTATATCAGTCTTATTGCTCATCTCTCCTGGGCGTGAAAATGTAATCCGACTCTCTGTGAACTGCAAGTCGATTCGAGACTTGCTATTCCCCTTGAAACCGGATAGATTGCGCTTCATTGGAGAAGACAATATATTTGTCCCTATATTCGAATTATAAATAAAAAATAGCACATCACAAGGGGATCCCCGTGGGACTGATTGATACAGAAGAAACAGATAACCGCAGATATTCCGCTCCCACATCCAAGGTATATATCAGTGCAAATGGACATAAGTACATAAGGCTGCACATATCAGAGATACGTGCGCTTGAATAGGCAGTCATCTTTGACGAAAATTTTACTATGCTCGATACCGACCGCTTTTCGCCCCTATGGATCTATTTCCTTATCCCGAAGGTTCAAAGGACTCCTCTCGGAGGATCTCTTCGAAATGTACCCGGTGGGGATGACACCGGGGCATCTCACCGTCTTCTGCATGCCATCCTTCTGAGATGCATGAATAATTGAGGCTATGATAACACGACGAGAACAGAAAAACATCTGGCTGGTCAATCCCTGGATCCATGACTTTGCCGCCTATGATCTCTGGATAAAACCTCTGGGCCTTTTATATGTGGGAGCAGCACTGCGTAGAAACGGATATCGCCTCCATCTGCTGGATTGTCTGGACCGAAACCATCCGGACATGCGAAGACTGGAAGGTCCCGGGCATCGCAAACCGGACGGACGAGGGAAGTTTCATCGCCAGATAATCGAGAAACCCGGGATGCTCTCCTGGGTTCCCCGCCATTTCGCCCGATATGGGTACACTGACGAAGTATTCGACCAGCAAGTTGAGTATATGGAACCCCCTGACGCTATCCTGGTGACCAGTTTCATGACGTACTGGTACAAAGGAGTGGAAGCGGTGGCCCGGCGACTGAAGCGGCAATTCCCAGGAGCTCCCATTATCCTGGGAGGAGTCTATGCCACGCTCTGTCCCGGGCATGCATCCACTCTGCCTGGCATCGATTATGTTGTGCAGGGCTACGGAGAAGTGGCCGCCGTCCGTTGGCTGGACGAATATTTCGATATCCACCAGCCCTTCATCCCGGGCCATCCCCAGAGCAACCCCGGGGTGCCGTGGGATCTGTATCCGGAGCTCTCAGCGCTCGTTGTACTGACTGCCAGGGGCTGTCCGTATCGGTGCACTTTCTGTGCTACCCATCAGTTGAACGATCGGTTTTTTCAACGCAGGCCGCAATCGGTATTCGATGAGATCAGCCATAACACAGAGCAATATGGCGTAAAGGATGTGGTTTTCTACGACGATGCCCTCTTCTTCAAAAAACGGAAACATATAGAAGCCATTCTCGATCGTGTGATTACAAGTGATCTCGACACGCGGTTCCATACCCCGAACGGCCTGTTCGCCAGGATGATCGACCGGCAGCTGGCAGAAAAGATGGCCGCCGCCAACTTCCGGACACTCCGGTTGAGTTTCGAGACCTCCGACGAAGGCAGGCGTCCGGATATGAATCATAAGGTCACCAACACCAGCTTCCTCCGGGCCATGGAGATCCTGGAAAAAGCCGGCTATCCCAGGAATCAGATCGAAGTGTACGTCATGATGGGGCTCCCGGGTCAGACAGACCAGGAAGTCCGGCGCTCCCTCGAATTCGTCCACCGGGCCGGCGCCAGAATTCGGCTGGCCAGCTTCACGCCTATTCCGGGGACGGCAGATTTCCAGCGAGCCGTGACCCAATATGACCTCGATCCCAACACAGATCCCCTCTTACTGAATAATACCATCTATCCCTTGCGTACTGCCGACATGTCCTACGAGGATTATTCCGCCCTGCGGCAGTACGGAAAAGACCTGAACCAGAAACTGAAGGCGGTCCCGGTCTGATGGGAAAAAGATATCCGCCACACACCGTGCTGCCCACCGGCGCCATTATGGTGACCCCGGAGGTTGACGTCAGTAATATTAAAAATGACTTAACCGGGTATTTCCGGGGAACGGTCGTCCTGAGTACACCTTTTTCGGTCCAGGATTTTACGCATTACTATGATGATGAAATGGGAGGAGACATCACGAAATACTTCTATTATATCCAGGCGCTCAGGGAGGTGGAAGGCGCCGAGCAGTGGAAAATCTGGTCGAATTCCAGGGAAAACGCATTCAGTGAGCACTCCGATTCGCCGAGACCGGTCAACATAGACCCCGGCTATCTTACTTTATCGAAACTGGTGTTGTTCAGCGCCAAAGGGTACTCCCATCGGATTTATATCCGGGACCGGATTTATGCGGAGGTGACGCTGCAATACATGCACAAGGAATTCCGCTCACTGCCGTGGACGTACAAAGATTACCGGACACCGGCGGCTCTGCAGTTCTGGTCCCGGGCCCGGTCGGAGCTCGACCGGCTCTTGAGACTCGAGTCAGCAGTCCAACCGAATTCAACCGATGAATAGTTGAACCTTGAACAGTACGACAGGCCAAGAATAAATATGACTGCACATGCACCAATCATGGTTGTCGCCGGGATTATTCCCAGAGATGGAAAGGTGTTAATCTGCCAGCGGCAGCGGAGTGACACCCGGCCATTGAAGTGGGAATTCCCCGGAGGTAAAGTCACGCCGGAAGAACCCCCCCGGCAGGCTCTTGGAAGAGAATTGAAGGAAGAGTTAGGTATCGAAACCCGGATCGGCGAGAAAATCCTGAGTTATAACTATCACTATCAAGATGGGTTGCACGTCCATCTCGCTTTCTATCTGATCACCGATTACGATTCCGAACCACAGAATCTGAATTTCACGGATATGCAGTGGGTGTCGCCGGACCGGTTAGGACAATACGATTTTCTGGAGGGCGACCACGACCTGCTTGAACACCTGCAGGTCAAAGGTCGGGAGATTCTGCCGTGAGTATCAGAATACTGCAACCCACAGAGATCTCCCGGATGGCGAGGAAGCGGCTGTTCGTGCACACAATACTCCATTGGTTCCGGCGATTCGGCAGAGATCTCCCATGGCGGAGAACCCGAAACCCCTACCAGATACTGGTCTCCGAAGTCATGCTCCAGCAGACTCAGGTGGATCGGGTGAGAGAGTACTATACCCGGTTTCTTGACACCTTTCCAACCGTTCAAGATCTGGCTGCGGCAACCGAAGAAGCGGTTTTACAGATCTGGGATGGCCTCGGATACTACAACCGCGCCCGGAATCTACATAAGACTGCCACTATCATTGTAAACGAATACGACGGGCACTTTCCTGTGAAAATAGAAGAATTGGTCGCATTGCCAGGCGTGGGCCGGTACACCGCCGGAGCCATTGCCAGCTTCGCTTTTGTGCAGCCCTCACCCATTGTTGACACCAATGTGAAACGGGTCCTGGAACGAATCTTCGTGCAGCGGCGGCATTCCTCCCCGGCCAGGCAGGAGAAGCGGATCTGGAAGCTGGCTGGCGAGCTGATTACACCAAAAATCGTCTGGGAATTCAACCAGGCACTGATGGACTTCGGCGCAAAAATCTGCCCGGCCCAGCGTCCGAAATGCGGGATCTGCCCCATGCGGTCTTTCTGCATAGAATACGAACGCCGCCGGAACCCGCAGATGGAGATACCGTATGCCGAGACCGGTCCGCAGTTCGCCAAAGCCGCCGAACCGTATGTCCCTTTTGCCCCAGACCAGGAATCCTCTGCGAATTAACATCTCCCACTCCTCCCTGTTTGACTTATCCATGTATTGGTGCCCCTTGTTCTGGTCAGCGGGGGTATACTCGAAGAGAGGAATATGTTGATATGTTAACCATAAAATCTTCACCTGTTAAGTTTTGTGAGACCCTCGGACGACGGCAATAAATGGTCAGATGAATTTGCGAGAAATCCAAATCAGCCGGGAAAGAATCACCAGCCATTACCCATGGTCCTTTTGACTGCACTGAGGTGTGATAAAAACACAGGGCTCCCGTGCCATTTCAATCGAAGCCGGTCCGATTCCTTCCTGAGAGCCTGGGACAGGCGAGGCAGACGTCAGACCCGACATGCTCCCAGTGGATATTTGAGAGTGGATTCAGTTGATTGAACAGAAATCCGAAATCACCGAAATAAAACACCCGGAAACGTATATCGTTCCGGCTGTCAGGAGAGGTGCGGACGGCTTTTTTCGCTTTACCGGTGTGGCGATTACCGGGTTAGTTTTCCCTTCACTAATCTGGACGGCCCTTCCTGCCTTGCTCCGGGTGATTCCGAAAACTAACTTCAGGGGTGACAGGCCACTCAGGAAAGCAACTGTTTAATCGCCGCCAGCGCCACGCGCGGATTGGTGTCCAGCCAGTATAACTTATTCCGTATCACATAGAAGAAGTGGGCCCGCTGGTTCTGAAGCGTCATGTACACATTGTTCCCGTAACTGGTCAGCTGGCGCACATGTTGAAATCCCATCTGCCCGCCAACCTGCGGATCCTGAATCCGCTCTGCCATTTTATGCAAATCAGTTAGGGCCTGACTCGAATCCTGGTAGACGGTAAGATATAGGGTGCTGCTGTAATCCGATCCCTGATACTCGCCTATATAATTCGTGGCGGAAGTAACCTCCTTCTGATGCAGTTGGGTAATTACCTGATCGGCTTCCTCACCTTCGATTATCTTCCGTAACGTCATGTCCTGAATAGAATTGGGTAAAGGTGTGTCGTTCTGTATTCCTCCACCACACCCGAGCAGCAGAATTCCAATAAGGAGTACTATTTTTTTCATCTTGCTCTCCTCTAAATATAGTGAACCGTTATTATAGCCTGATATTCACCCGGTCCCCTTTCGAATGCGGATGGCCAGGGCGGTTCCCACCAGCGCGGCTGCCAATCCGATGCCGAAAATACCCGCGATTGCCGTGCTGAATGCTCCCAGGAGCGGCTCCAGCAAGTCCGCCGGCAACAGCGCCCGGACATCTCCGGTCAGCAGGGAGGTCGGTTCGTTAAACTGCGACTGTATCTGCTCTGGTAAAGTAGCATAAAGTTCTGTCGATTTCACTCCCACCACTCCGTTAACAAAAATATTCGTCAATACCGCTCCCATCAGGCTCACTCCGAGTGTTGCGCCGATACGCCGGGCCAACTGCTGCGAAGCGGTCACTACCCCCATGACCGAGATATCAACCGCATTTTGGAGCGTCACCAGAACCCCGGGCGTTTGCATGCCCATACCTATCCCCAGGGTGAGCATATACAGAATGATGAACCACAAAGGCGTGGTTTCATTTATCCAGAGTGCCCCCGAACACCCAATCACCAGCAGGAGCATCCCATAGATAATCATCACCCGCCCGCCGGTTCGGTGAATTACTCTCCCGGTGATGAAACTGGCGCCGGACCAGCCGATAGACAGCGGCATGATCACCACGCCCGCCGTGATCGCATCGCCCCCTTTGCTGGCCTGGACATAGAGCGGCACATACGAGATGAGCCCCAGAATGATAAATCCCCCCAGCAGTGCAATGAGGTTTGTCAGGCGGAACACCGGCAGCCCAAAGAATTCCAGTGGAAAGATGGGATCCCGAACCCGGCGTTCGATATGCACAAAGAGGGCGAAAGTTATGCCAGCCGTTAGCAACAGCCCGATCACACTCCAGTGCCAGAAGGAAATCCGCTGGCCGAACCGCAAAAATCCCAGCAGGAGCAGGGTAATGGAAATCATGAGCAGGAGGGCTCCCGAATAATCCACCGGTTGTTTTTCTTCCGGAATCTGCACCTCCTGATAAGAAACTTTTATGAGATAGACCGAACTGATACCGAACGGAATATTCAGGTAGAACACCCACCGCCAGCTCAGGGTCATGACAATGGCGGACCCCAGCAGCGGGCCCAGTATACTGGAAATCCCCCAGACAGCGCTGGTGTACCCCAGCGCCCGGCCACGCTGGTGCGGAGGAAACACCTTCCCGATCAGGGCATACGGGACGGAAAACATCCCTCCTGCCCCTAATCCCTGGATGGCTCGAAAACCAACCAGCTGCACCATATTCACCGAGAGTCCGCTCAGGATTGACCCCAGCAGGAACAGGAACACCGCCGCATAAAAATTGCGCTTGATTCCGATGACATCACAGAGCTTTCCAAAGATGGGCATCGAAATCGCCCCGGTGAGCATATAGCTGGTGAAGACCCAGCTGTATATCGCCAGCCCACCCAGTTCTGTCACGATGGTGGGCATAGCCGTACTGACCACAGTTCCGTCTATCCCGGCCAGGAATACGCCAAGCATAATCCCCAGGATAATGCGCGAAAGATGCTGTCTGTTATGCTGCTCCGGATTCATCGTCTCCGCTTCTTAAGCATCCAAAGATATAAAACACGGGAGCGTGAGAAAAGGGACCTATGACAAGGCACAGGATTGCACGAATAAGCGATGATGGGGCCGCTGTCCCATAGCGCACGGCTCAAGAGCCGCACAGTTCCCTGCCCGTTCATATGAACCGAATGGAACCCCAGAAGCCAGTTTTTCAGATAATGCGGGAACAAAACGTTTTCCTGGACATACTTCCGGGCATTTTCTCCCAGATGATTCGTGGAGCCACCATCATACTCCGGCATAGGTAACTATACTTCCACTAATCTGTTCAAGTTTTCCTCGATCCACCATTTCAGATCCTTTTCGTCCTTTTCGCGCACATGCCGGCGCATTCGCTGCATAGTGTCCTTCCTTTTTTGTTCCGGCATCTCCAGTGCATCCTTAATGGCACTCGCTCCCCTTTCGATATCAAAGGGATTCACTGCCACCAGATCAGGAAATTCCCGGGCGACCCCGGCCAGCTCACCCAGGACCAGTGCTCCCCGCTCATCATGCCGGGCGTTCATCGCTTTTTTAATCTCCCTGGCTTTGCTTGTCGTTTCTTCCGATCCCCCCAGGCCATCGAAATAACTGAAATTGACGCCGATTCCTCTGGGAAGGAGTTTCACCACCCGGTCACCAACATACGTTTCATATTTCTCACGATTCCAGTCGTAACCCAGAGTACTCTGGACGGCCCCGCCGAAGTTGAAACAGTACTGAGGCAGATGGAATCCAATGACATGAGAGTGTTTAGAAAATATGGTGCTGATCCAAGATGCTGACCCTGACTTATGTTTATTCTGGAGAGAACACATCTTCA
>CAYPST010000051.1:22172-28123 GCA_964413425.1 uncultured bacterium | reverse complement strand
AAGTGACATCAGGATATTGTATTAATTTCTGCTCTAATGTTGGAAAGTCCAGAAGATATCCGGGGAATTGTTTTAGTTTTGGAGCAAAGGGGTTTTGAAGGATTTCAACCCGGCTCATCAGGGCAAAGAGCAGTTTTCGCGGCCACCCATTTAGGCCCTCATTCATCAGTTCACTGAGAATTTTCTCGATTCTTGTCTCACTCTCCGGTACATAATATGACTTCGCTCCCTGCATATGAAACAGAATTGGCATATTAAACTTGCGGAGTAAAGAGAGCAGATAATCGATTTCAGGAGTATCCCAGCTGAGAGAAACCTTGAGTTCACCATAACCGCGAATACCCTGTTCCACATACTTTTCTAACTGTGCATTTAGATCATCCCGGGCAGGATCAGGAGCATACATAGGAACAATCCGATCCGGGTATTTCTGATACGCTTCCATCACCTGATCAATGGAGAGATGTTTATAGAATTCTGGAATAATTGGGTTAAGTTCTTCCCAGGTTAAAAGCCAGCATCGATCAATTCCATTGGCGTCCATATAATCTATTATATCATCAGCAGTAAACCCGTTAAAGTTTACATGCATATGCCCATCGATTTTCAACATTGGCATCTGCGTTCCACTGAATTTTCAATACAATACGAGGGAAGCGTATCTGCTCTCTCCGGCCTGTTTCACATCATCAGCCGAATCACTTCAAAGGCCTCCGCATATTTTTTCTTGCTCTGGATTCCTCGCACCAGAGACTGTCCTCTAAAAAATTCTATTTGAGTATAATGCCGAAATCCCTGGGACTTATAACACTGTATGGCTTCAAATTTCTTCTCCAGATCCTCTTTTGTGATCTCTATGAGTGCGTTTGAGGAGAAGATTATGTCATTCCACGGCAGTTCATATCCAAGGAGGGTCCTGTATCGAAAAGTCCGGATACTCTCCTTCGAAATTATCTCATGATCCTGATGTACATCATTTGTGGAGGGCGTAAAAATCAGTTCAGGCTGTAAGGTTTTCTTTAATTGAACCAACTCCTCCAGAAGATCCTGCCGATGTTCAGAGAACCGTCTGACGGGATAATCGAAAACATGACGGTTATCTGCAGGGATCTGCAATACATCAGCCGCCTGGTGCATCTCATGGAGTAGTATATCTTCAGGAAATTCGTCGGGAACAGATTCCCTGCACAGCGAAAAGATCGCAGAATGGACCTCGGCTCCCTGCTCAATGAGACGGGCTATCGTTCCTCCACACCCGAACTCAATATCATCGGTATGCGGTGAAAGGGCCAGGACACGCTCAAATGGTAGGTTTTTCATTGTATCTTGTTATCCATATCTAGTCGCAGAGCTATCAGAGATCTTCCGGCAAATCGTCTGCTCTTCAAAACCAGTGCTTGATCCGTTCTAAGAGTGAATCATCTGGTGAATCCTGCAGCACAAAATCCTGAACAGCCCAGTCCGGATCAAGGGGGATGGTCATTTTTTCCTGCTTTTGCGTGTCAAAACAAATCAGAGCACTCCTGTTAGAATCCACCGTAAGAATAACATTCTCAAGATAGTGGCTCGTCTGGAGCCATTCCAGATTTTCCAGGTTCTCCGGTTTCCCCGGCAGATGATCAAATGTATAGTGATAAGTTCGATGGTTGTCAGTGCAGATTACCTGCCCGCCAGCCGTATCTGTCACCAGATAGCCATCGTGAAACTGCATGCCCCCATGCGGTTTGGTCAGACCATCAATGAGCGTAGTGTATTCGTCATTCTCCCTGCGGATTTCAAGTACTTCTCCGTCATGAAAAAGAGTGGCGATTACATTCCCTTGTTCATCATATTCGGCAGAATTGATAAAGGCGGCCCGAAGCGCCGTGGGGAGAGGCTCCGCCTGCGGATTCGTGACAAGCAGTACGTTCTTCCCCTGCCGTTGAAGGGTTTCCGCTTCGCTGGCAGAACGGGTCAGGATGTGCGGCTGATCGGCTCTGGGATCCTGGCCGGTATTTATTCCGTGCTCCCAGGCGTTCCATCCCCAAATGACCTCCCATGAGTCCGTGGATAATTCCATGATAGTATCCACACCAGACGAAGTGACAAGGAGTCGTGAGTTGTCTGTATTCCATTTCACGGTGTGAATATAGGAGAACCAATTATTCTCGATGATTTCGGGCTCGGACGAGTCCGGTGTGAATACAAAGATCTTGTCATCCGAAGAGACCGCCAGCCTGTCCATATGCATATCGATTCCCCGGGCTTCTACGATTTTGGCCAGGATTTCCTGGCGCCGGATTCGTCCGTTTGCGATGGTGGCCCGGACAATTCCGCCTTCTGCTGATTCTCTTCTCTCCACACTTCCTGTACGACTGCGCTCTCGGGATGCCAGATATCGGTTGCGAATTGCCTGGAGATCAAAACTCTTTACGGTAAATAACACGTTCAGCTCGCTGAGGAGTGTCGGGTTCTCCGGGAAGTCCTTTAAGTCGCAGGCAATATGTTTCATTGGTGTATTGATATGTCATCGAGGACGGCTGATAGCTCTCGGGTCAGCGTTCTTCGTTCAAATTCCTTCACCTTCTCCCCATTCGGACAGGCCATCTCCAGGGTATTGTGTAACCATAATTCATAACAATATAAAATTCGCTTATGGATTTCTTCCATATTTTCGGGTGCGATCATTGGTCCCGCCTCCATTCGATCCAGGATGCGAGCCGCATCCCCGTCCGGCGGTCCCAGCGATAAAAACGGCCTGCCGGCTGCGAGATAATCGAATAATTTCCCGGTGAGGATGCCCCGGTTATTGGGCGCATCCGGGATAATAAACAATAGTACCGATGCACCCTGCATTCGCTTAATCGCCTCGTGATGGGGAACATACTCTTCTATTTGTACATGCTCCATTAAATTTTTTTCTTCCAGAGAAGCCATCACCCGGGGATGAATTGTGCCAGTGAATTGTAATACAAGACTTTCTGCAACCTGGGAATTTTCCTGCAATACAGTCTCTATTGCGTTCCATAATGCCGGGGGACTCTGATTCACCTTTAAATTCCCGATGAATGAGATCGTAAACTGCTCTGATTTCTTTTCAGCGGCGGAAGTGAAATCGGACGCATCATATCCGTTGTACAGAACTTTGAAACGAGTCTCAGGCGCTTTTTCCTGCAGACTGCGTAAAATCGAGGGACTTACGCTGATGACTGCATCCGCCGTTGCCAGCACTTTTTGTTCAAAAAAAGCATCTACCTGCCTGGCAGGCAAAGTCCGGGAAAGTTTTTGATAATAAAAGATATCTGTCCAGGGATCCCGGAAATCAGCCAGCCAGGGGCGACGATAGGTCTTTGCCATCATCATGGCAGCCAGCTGGACCGAGTGGGGTGGAGAACTGCTGTATATGGCATCGATGTGATATTTCGCAAAGATCTGCCTGCTTCGTTTCACGACCGCCGGAATCCAGCCAATCCGGGCATCCGGGATGAACACGTTCGCCCGGATCCACTGTGAAATGCACTCCGCAAAACTGCCTGCCCCTTCCTTTGCTAACAGAGCGACCGGTAAGGCTTCTTCTTGGGATTTCCCCGTAATCCTTCGATACAGCGCATACGGCTCGACTGCCGGTACTCTGTACACCGGCACTGAAGCAGGAACCTCCGCCAGCATGGAGTCATCCCAGGCAGGAAAATCTCCATTTTTCACCGTGAGCACCACGGGATCCCACCCAAATTCCGGGAGATATTTGACAAATTTCAATACCCGCTGAACACCTGGTCCTCCGGCAGGTGGAAAATAGTACGACAGCACTAATACTCTGTTCCGTGATTGCCTCAAACGGAACCCATCCCAGACTTTCCTGGCACCTGAACCGGTAGATATTGTAAACCCAGCAGTAGCAGTATTACACCATGAACGATCCACACCACGATATTTCCGGCGAGAACAGATGTTTGAAAAAGGGGAGCTCTTATCTCAAATCGGACCGTATGCTCCCCCGATGGCACAACAACACCACGTTGCAAAGTGTTGATCTGATGGATCGGAACCGCCTCTCCGTCCATGGTTGCTTCCCACCAGATGGGCAGGTAATTTTCACTCACAACCAATAAACCTTCCCGTGGAGTAGACACCTCAACAGTAATGTGATTGGCATCGAAACGGGGCACCTCTGCCGAACCAATAGTCTGCTCATCACCATTGTCAGCGTCCAGCAATTCTTCCGATACAATCGCCTCGCTCCCGGGAGTGAAATCTGCCTGGTTCAATGTTTGCCGCTGTTTCTGCACCCCAGGGATAACACGTGTCTGATACACCATCCAGGCTCTCGGGAACGGTTCCTTCACCTGATAAAGAAACCATTCTGTATCTGGATCCCGTCCAACGGCATTGATATGATCACTAGATATCTGCTGCGTTGAAACCAAATACTTGACGTTGAGTAATTTGACCATGTTCCAATTGATATTATTACCCGCCTCTGTGGAATGATACAAATTTTCCTCAATCATTTTCTGATAGATATACATCTTGGCAGCATGATACCCACCAATCGATTGATGGAAATAACACCACCGATTGTCTCCAAACAAATTCCCCACAGGGAACACCCGGAAAAGGTCGTCATCCTGCAGAATGTACTGATCAATCTGTGATTGTATAAACGGAGCCTGATCTTCTTGTTGCGGGACGAATTCGTTTAAAAATCGACGGTCAATGGTATACATGTCGATGAGCATGAACACAATCAAAACGGGATAGAAAAGGGTAAACGAAATATGCTTCCGGACATACGCAAACACCACTCCTGAAGCCAGCAGAGAATAAATTATTAACCGCCAGGCATCTGTCTTCAAAATCTCCAGACGAGCAGTCCTTAAAAGCTGCAGGGTCTGTTCAGGGTATCGAGAGAATTCCTGCGCTGTAGCAAGTTGAAGCCTGCCTCCGAGAAGAAGAGTAACCACACCAATGAGAAGGAGGATTCCAAGCACACCACTGATACTTTTCAACCATCTGCCCAAACCATCTTTGTGCAAATAGAGTAATTTCTCTATGCCGAATGCAGCAAAGACCGGCATGGCAAATTCGACCAGGAACAGAATCATAGAGGGGACTCGAAACTTATCAAACAGGGGGAAATAGTTGAAAAAGATATCGAACACTGGAGAGAAATATCTTCCGAAACTGATGAACAACGCCAGAACCGACAACGCAATCAGGGATTTCACAAGCCCTCGCTTCCAGTACGCGATAATTCCAATCAATCCCAGGAAAACTGTGAATATACCAAGATACTCAGTGGAAGTTGTAAAGGGCATATTCCCCCAGTATCCAGGTATTGTTCTCCCTTTTAATTGCGGGACAGCATCACCGGTATATTCATATTGGGAACTTCCTCCATAAAAATTCGGGATCACGAAGGTCACTATCTCTTCCGGAGGGAACGACCATTGGGTGGCATACCCCTTCTCTAATCCCCCGGCGGTGGTCTGGGCTGTCTCACCGCTGCTGCCACGGATACTATAAGGCAAATACTGTCTGGTTAATACCAGTTTGGGTGCGGCAATAATGCCTGCCAACAAAATGGCAATCAATAATAAACCTATCTGTGCCCCCATTTTTTTCCATTCTTTCTGACGGAAATATTGCACCAGATATGGGAGCCCCAGGAATAATAGCAAAAATCCCAAATAGTAAACCAGCTGGTAATGATTCGTTCTGGCCTCCAATGCAAGAACCAAGGTGAGCACCAGGAAAGAAAGGAGTGACGTGTTCTTCACAAAATAGATGAATGCCCATGCAAGAAATGGACTCAGCATGATAGCGCGCAGCTTCGTATTATGTCCGGCGTTAATTAATCCGACATGGTGGGGTATGAGAATAAAAATCAATGCACCGAACAGAGAGGAAAACCATGATAATCCCACCATTCTGAGGAACAAATAGAAAAAGAATCCGCCAACTATAAAATA
>CAYPST010000051.1:0-22162 GCA_964413425.1 uncultured bacterium | reverse complement strand
TTGCCATGGCAGCAGATCATTCAAAAGGCCAATCGCACTATCAAGCGAATAGACAGGATTCGGTACAGAAATATTCGATGCCGGCATTCCACTGAAAATATTCGTGGCCCACAATGCCAGATCGTCATGGGTTTCGTTATAGTCTCGAATGCTTTTTGAAGCACCCTCCCACGCCTGAATATCCGAGGCCGGCGGCCCCTGATTCTGGAAGATCATCGGCGCAAAATACACGGTCATTATTATCACAATGATAAGCAGTGCCAGACCGTGCTGCTTCCACATATTCAGATTGTCCAGATACTCTTTGAGATCTTTGGGTTTTTTCATGGAATCTAAGCTAATGTTATAAATTAACTTCTCATTTTAAACACACCACACAAACACCTATGTTCTTAAGAGGTTCAGTATATTCTGCCGCAGATGCTCCCACGAAAACATGGGTAATTTTTCTTCGATGGCATTCGCAAAATCGATGTGTTGCCGATCCTGATAGTATCGCTTCACTCCTTGCGCAATGGCATGGGCATCTCCGGGAGCCACAAGATAACCAGTTTCACCCGGAAAAACCACATCCGGTAATCCCCCGACGGTCGTCGCAATCACCGGTTTGCGAAAATGGTAGGCCAGCGGCACTACGCCGCTCTGAGTAGCGGACACATACGGGAGCACCACCAGATCAGCCTGCATGAAGTACCACCCCACTTCTTCATCCGGAATGTATTGATTCACGATGGTGACCGTTGCCTCAAGATTCAAAGACCGTATAATGTTCTCGTACTGCGTCGGATCCTCATAGAACTCGCCGGCGATGATGGCGTGCACGGACACGGCTTTCTGAATCTCTGGCAAAGCATATAACAGATATTTTACTCCTTTGTATTCCCGGATGAGTCCGAAAAACAAGAGGGTGAGCTCCCTTTCCGGCAGCACAACCGGTGGAGCCAGATCCGCAGGAGGTTCCGGAAACCGTTGAAATTCCGGATGGACATTGACAGCGATGGCAGCTTCGGGCCGAAAGTGTTGCAGTTGCCGGCGGTCTTCCGCCGACTGAGTGATAAAGTTGGTGATATTATGATACGCAAGCCGGAGCAGCAGGTGATCCAGTACCGTTGATTCATGTGGTATGACGTTATGACATATCACTACCACCGGAATCTTTCGACGAACCAGCTGCCGGGTAACTGTAAAATAGGCAGGCGCAAAAAAGGGATGCCACCATTGACAGATTACGACCTGAGGGACCTGGTTGGCGATATACCGGGCGGTTGCCCCCCAGGTGAACGGATTGACGGAAGAAATCACACGCACCGAGGGAATGGAACGTGTCGGGGGTTGCTCCAGAAATTGTGAAGATCCCGGGAACAGGAATTTCGGATAGAGGGTGGTAAAATTAACCATATGCACCCTGCCGATTTCTGCGAACGACTTGGCTAATTCAAAATTATAATTTGCAATGCCACCCCGGTACGGGGGCGCCGGGCCGAGAAATATGTAGTCAGCCGAAGGAGAAACCGGGTTCAGCATCACAAAGTCAGGGGATTATTTTTCGGATTTGCGGACGGTCACGGTCCCTGTCGGAATAGGCGAGCATTTCCCCGAGTAATCCGATGGAAAACAGCTGGACTCCCACAATGACCAGTAGCACCCCGAAAAACAGCAGAGGCCGATTGCTTAAATGCCCTCCCATGAACCAGTAAATTGCTAAATACGCGTTGATGACGAGACCCAGCAGCGTAAGTATCAGCCCCCCCATCCCGAAGAAGTGCATCGGCCGTTTGGTATACTTGCTGAGGAAGAGCACGGTAATAAAATCAAAAAATCCGGCGAAGAACCGGGAAATACCGTACTTGGTTCGTCCGTATTTTCGCGCATGATGAGTCACTGCTTTTTCCGTGATCCTGAAGCCCATAAAATGAGCCAGCACGGGAATGTATCGGTGCAGCTCTCCGTGCAGAGTCAGATTCCTGGCAACCCTTTTTCGATAGGCCTTTAAACCGCAGTTGAAATCGTGAATCCGGATGCCCGTGGTGAGCCGGGTCACCAGATTGAAAAATTTGGAGGGAATAATTTTCCTGATCGGATCCTGGCGATTCTGCTTCCAACCCGAAACCAGATCGTACCCTTCTTCCAATACGGTAATTAATCCAGGGATTTCAGCGGGATCATCCTGCAGGTCGGCATCCAGAGTTACGATGTACCGGCCCTCAGCATTTCGAAAGCCTTCCATCAGCGCGGCGGCTTTCCCGTAATTCCGGCGAAACTGGATGTAGTGCAGGTTGGGAAATTGGTCGCGTAACTCAGGAATCAGGTCCTCCGTGCGGTCAGTACTCCCGTCATCCACCAACCAGATGTCATACGACTCCGCGTAATGTCGGGTGAGTACCTGGGAGAGGGACCTCAGCAAATCCGGAAGCGAGTCTGCTTCATTATATGCCGGAAGAATAACCGACACAGTCACATCGGTGTCAGTAGGCATGGGCCCGGGCCTTCCGTCTTGCTATTTGAATATTTTGATAATGGATGCTCAACAGCCGCTTCTCCTCCGGCTGGACTATCTTGATGGATCGCGGGAAATTAATTCCCTCCAGTTCGACAAAATTCATTAATTCAATTTCGGTTTTCATACCCGTCCTGATGTTCAGTTCCCGGTACCTCACAACTTTTCTGACCCGGGAATCATACCAGTAAGTCTGTGTGAATTCCGGCATTTCATAATGCAGCACCTGCAGATTCTCCTGCAAGGAATCTGCGGCTAACGTGTTTCCGGGATTATCCGGAATATTCAGTAAACCTGTGAGTAACACCACGATATTTTGCTTTCCGGAAAAAAGGACCGGCAACCCGGGAATACCGGTATTTTCGGTGGTGCCTATATACTGTAAATTCCCGGCGGGATCCAGAAAGATCAGGTACTTCTCCTTAAATTCCAGAGTCCCCAGATACCCTCCGAATGGGTGTTGAATTTTTATCCTGGCTGATTCGAAGGGAGAAATCTCAACTTCCCCCTTGATCCGTCCGGATTGATCGGGTGTATCAATGGTTAAATTGGCCGTGCCCTGATAGCTGGAAATGGACGCTGCATCCTGCTGGATTTCTTTGTATATCTGTTGCGGGCTTCGTTGTGAAGGAGTCATCCGAAACATCTGCCCGCTACCACAGCCGACCAGAACAGCCGGAAGCAGGATCAATACAAATGAACGGATACGAACAGAAAAAACCACGGGTTATTGCAACTTCTTTCGAATAGATGGATCATCGGGGTTTTTTTCCAACGCGCGTCTGTAAAATTCCTGCGCCATCTCCTGATCCCCCAGTTTTGTATACACGTCGCCCATATGATCTAACACTTCGGCATTGGTGCTATCTTGGTTGAGTGCCTCTGAAATATACTCCCTTGCTTCCTCATACTGTCCCATTTTGTAATAGACCCATCCCATGGTATCAAGATAAGACGCATTATTTGGCGCTCGTTCCAGCGCTTTCTTCACATATTCCAGTGCGATCTCAAGATTTTTCCCCTGGACTGCATACAAATACGCGAGATTATTTAAATACAGTGGTTCGTCCGGGACTTCCTGCAATAGTTCTTTGTACATGACTTCCGCGGAATCCTGCCGGCCGAGTTGATCATAGACAAAAGCGAGAAAATGCTTTGGCCGCAGCAGGTCCGGTTCCATGGAGAGGGTGCGCTGCAGGTGGTGTTTTGCCTCCTGATACCGCTGTTGAGCATAATACGAAATGCCGAGCTGTTCATAGAGTCCCGCCTCGGCCGGATATACCTGTTTCGCCCTGGAGAGCACAGCGACAGCCTCCTCCGGCATCTCTTTATTGCGCAGGGTTATCGCCAGATTATAATACCCTGTCAGGGTACTGTCAATTGCGTAGGCTTGATCCAGGTGCTTCCAGGCAGAGTCCTGCTGTCCGGCAAAATAATAATTGATCCCCAGATGTTCGTACAACTCCGATTCTTCCGGGAAATGTTGGACTCCCTGGGATAATATTGCAATAGCGTCTCTGTAGCGTTCCTGTCTTCGCAGCACCACCCCCAGGCCGAAATATCCCCCCAGGATATCGGTATGGTGTTCCATGAGCTGACGATAATAGCGCTCTGCTTCATCCAGTAAATCTTTATTCAGAGCAGCACCGCCTAAATAATACAGCACCCGCACGTCCGTCGAATCCCCCTCATCGAGTGGTTGCAACGTAGAATACGCCGAATCCATCTGTCCGGATTGAAAATATAATTCGCCTAACAGGGCAGCGGCGTCTGAACGCGGCTTTTCGGAAGCAATGGGCTGAAGCAATGTTATGGCGGAATCCGCTCGTCCGGTTTCGGAATAGACGGTGGCCAGCTCGACTTGATATTGGTCTTCATCGGGATATTCCCGGATAAGTGTCCGCAGGATTCGCTTCGCTTCATTGTATTCTGACAGCCGCATATAAATATTTTGCGCTTTGATCAAATAATCCGTTCGATCAGAGCTTAAATTATAAAGTTGCTCATAGAGTTGAGCCGCCTCCCGGTATTCTTGTCCGCGAAGATGGATATTCGCCAGGTACTCCAGGGCTGTCAATTGCGTCTCCCGGTCCGTCGTAATCTCCGAAAGCCGGGAATAAATGCCCAGGGCATTCTCCCACTGTTGAGTGACATAATACACTCGTCCCAATTTGGACAGCAACGTTTCATCAGAAGGGCCAATCTGCCGCAATCCGCGTTGCAGGATTTCCTGCGCCTGCTCATATTTTTTCAACGCAACATACGCATCACTGAGATCACCATAGATGGTCGCCGAACTGGAATCATAGCGCAGGGCCTGCTGGTATTCCAGAGCGGCAAGGGCATAGTTGCCCTGGAGTGCCGCATTGACGCCTTCCATATAATGTCGAATTGCACGAGAATTATAGACTTCCTTTTCGGCGTGTTTCTCTTCTGATTCAGGGGCAGGTCGACCGGTCCCCAGTTCTTTTGATGTACTACACCCCAGTATCATCGTCACCAGCATCGTCAGGGCGAACAACCCGATTTTCCAGAGACGAAGAGGGCTGTTCGACAGAGCACACAGCCCTCCTGAAGTTTGTCTCATAATAATCTGTTTAACCCATCACTTCTGCGCGATTACATTTGCACACCGCGACCATTTTCTGGCTGAATCGCCAGTCTTTTGAGTCGGATTTTTGTACCGAAGATACCTGTTGTACATTTTGATACGTTTCGCCGCACTCGGGACACCGCTTTCCCGTTTCCTGGCTCGCTGCAGCGACTTTTTCCGCAAAACTCTTCGGTTTTTTTGCCATTATACCTCCGTTATTCTTGTTGACTCACTATATATGTATGCACAGAATCACCGCCAAGTTTCTTAACCTCGTACATCGCCGCATCCGCGCGACTGATCAGTGTATCCACATCAGCGGCATGGGCCGGAAATTCTGCCAATCCTATGCTAATGGTAATCTGTTCCCGGATCCCATCTTTGGAAAAGATGTGTCCCTTGATCCCTTCCCGAATCCGGTCTGCAGTAGTCACAACATCCTTTGCTATCGCATTCACCAGAATGATTGCGAATTCTTCGCCTCCATACCGGGCCACCATATCGATGCTCCGTACGGAGGATTTGATTAACCGGGCCGTTTCCTGAAGCACAAAATCTCCGTAGAGATGTCCGTAAGTATCGTTAATCCGTTTGAATTTATCAAGGTCGGCCATGCATAATGTGAAAGGGGTCTGATACCGTTTACTTCGCTGTATTTCTTGTGTCAGCCGTTCTTTGAACGCTCGATGATTGTGCAGATTCGTTAACCCATCTCTGGTTGCAATACTTTTCATATAGCGATAAAGATAAAAGCGATTGAGGCCCGCTCCAAACACAGAACCGAGAATCTGCAAAATATCCTGGACCTCTTTGGTGAATTTTCCAGGCATCCGGCTCTCCAGGATAATGGCGCCATAAATCACGGTATGACTCACAATGGGCACAATGACCAGCGACTTGATGCCGGTCAGATCCTGGCGCAGTTCGGGTATACTCTGAGAATTGTCCTGGGCGGGATGCAATGTTGAAAACAGCCGGGGCGTTCCTGTCTTGATGACGTCATGGAGCAAAGAATCCTGGAGCTCAAATCGATAGCCCAGTCTCTGTTCGTAAAGATTTCCGTCGAGCGTGGCAATTTCTGCCTGCTCTGAATTTTGTGACTGAAGCAGTATAATGGCAAGCGAATCATAATCAAAGAGTTCTCTGCTGACCTTGACACTCTGTTGGAAGAGCGCTTCGACATTATCGGTCTCACTCAATTCAGCATTTATTCGGCTGAGGCGCGCATACAGGTTGCGCTGCTCCGAGAGATGATCCAGCATATCGAACTGGACCATGGCCGATGCAATTAATTGGGCGTACTTTCTCAGAAGATCTCCGTCTTCTTCGGAGAAACTCTCTCTGGCCAGCTGATCAATGGCCAGCACACCGATCACACTTTCTTTATAGTGCAGAGGAACTGCCAGGAAGGATTCTATGGGCGGCTTCGGATCCTGATAATAATTCACACGCAATTCGGCATCCTCGTGTAATTTCTTTCCCAGCACGACTGTATCCTCTGTGAATGCCTGTTCCAGGATACCGGTTCCAATTTCCACTTTCTTCCGCAGTACCGCATCCGACGATTGGCGGTGATCCTGCAGAACCAGGAGATTCTGTGGCATATTAGCAACATAGACCATCACGGTCTGACTGAAGAACGTTTCTTGAATAACCTCCAGGACCCGTTGCTGAAACGTGTGATACGCCTGGGTGGCGTCCAGATCTGCGATGTCCTCATCCAGTTGATCGATGGCCAGGACATCGCCGGATGATTCGGACTCTGCAACGGTCTTGACCGTCACAGTTTCCTCTTCAAGATCTTCATCCGCTGGATCCTCCGTGGTAAGCTGCTGGGTGGTCGTAATGACGTTCACCTGGAGTTCCTGCAATACAATCCACAGATACACGGCGAAGGCCAGCAAAACTAGTACTTTCATAGAAAAACCCAATCCGGTGGCGGGGACTCCCGGATAAATAAAAATACCCACTGCCAACAGTCCGAAAATAAACGCAAGAATAAAATATACTCGGATGCTGTCACCCATAATGACGGTAATTGTCCCTCCCGGTGATGAGACCGTAGCTAACTCAGAAGATTTTAATACCGCTCTTCCCTAAAATCAATGGGAAAAGGGTGACAACTGATGAGAGAAAAGAAGATATTACTGCCCATTCACATAACGAATCTGCCCCTCATACGAACGGCCTTCCTGGATGGGCATAATCCGATTGGTATCATGGGTATCATTCTCCATGGTAACAGGTGTTTGCATTATGTTTTGCTGATTGGAGATTAATACTTGTTGAGGCACATTCAGTGAGGGGGGTGGCAGAATTGACGGATTCGGTTCCGCAATAGATTCGCCGTTTTCCTGGATCGTATTGACACCAACCAATATTACAATCGTCGCGAATGCCATGGCGATAGCATACCTGGGAAATAAGTTTTCCGGGACGATCCCCATGAATTTCTGCCATACGGATTTCTCTTCCAGCTGATTAATTCTTTTGAAGAGCCGGCGGTTAAAATCAGGGGAGGTCTTTTTCCGTGGGAGGGAATGTATAGCAACCAAGGCTGACTTAAAATCGTCAAGGAGTTCACCACAATCGGGGCATTGTTCTTTATGCTGCAGAAACCGCTTGCGTAGGTGAGGTGAGATTTCTCCGTCTACATAGTCTGAGAGTCGTGCTTCGAAATCGGAACAATTCATTCGGCCAATTACCTCCTTTACTGATGTCTAGTGGTTGTGTCAGATCCTTTATCATCAACGGTGCTCTTATGAAGTCCTCTCGGCCTTTGGAGTTCTGAGATGCCGCAACTTTTCTTGTAATTTAATGCGCCCACGGTTTATGCGAGACTTTACTGTTCCAACCGGAACATCGATTATATTACTTATTTCCTCGTAGCTAAGTTCCTGAATATCTCGTAAAATGATCACCGTTTTGAATTTATCTGATAATTCGTTAATCGCATCCTGAATTTCCTGTTCGGTATATTCCCCCTCGACATCTTCTTCCGGGGCAAATTCTTCGGAGGGGATCTCATATTCCTTATCCTCCAATCCCAGATTGCTCAATGAGAACATCTTACGCCGCTTCTTCTTCCGAAGTTCCGTTTTTGCCAGATTACCGGCAATAGTGTATATCCAGGTAGAGAATTTTGCGATATTCCGATACATATGTTTCTTCTGATATACCCGGAGAAAGGTATCCTGCACCACATCTTCGGCCGCTTCCTCGTTCGACAGATATCGATAAACAAAATTTTTCAGCCGATCCTTAAACCGGCGCACTATTTCCTCGAAAGCATATTCATCGCCCTGCTGAAACCGGGCAATCAGTTCCTCATCCGAATATTTTTCCATGAAATCATTCATGGAGGACATCCTCTCGAGTATTAAAAATTTCGTAGAAGAATGCTGTCAGGTAATTTTTTTCATCCAGAGCACTGGCCGTCTTCGCTACCAGATCCGCTTCTTCTAACAGCGGAAATGCCTGTTGAATTTCATTTCGTGTAAATCGATTGACAATTTTTTTATACTTCCAGGCTAAATTCCTGCCGCCAAAGACTTCCCTGTTAATTTCCCTGTCTGATTTCTGCGCATTCACCATTTCCTTCACAATCCACACCTCACCGAAGAAATCCGCCGTTATCATTAAAATATAGCTAACAGTGGTGCCCTCTTCAAGTAATGAAAACACATACCCCAATATCTGTGGCAATGACTTCGTTCCGAGCACATCTTTGAATTCGAAGACAGAATGGGTCCGGGTTTCTCCCACAAACTCTTCCAACAATTCAGTGGTAATGATCTGCTGATCACCGGATAAGTAGGTTTCTAGTTTCTCTAATTCGTTGGACAATTGCTGCAATGATTCTCCGGCTAATTCAATGAGCCTGCTGCGGACTTCCGGGGATGCTTCCATTCCTTTCTGCCGGAGCATATATCGCATCCATTCATCCATCTCCCGCATCCATGGGATGCGTACTTCCACGGGTTTCGCCAGCGTTTTCACCTGTTTGACATACTTTGTATTCAGGGATGAGGATTCATACAGCAGGAGAAGACAGATCTCTCCTTTGGGATTGTCCAGATAGTCAAGCAAAGCGCTTTTTCCACTGCTGTCCAGTTCGTCCAACTCCTTGATGATCACTACCCGCGGTTCACTGAACAGCGACTCGGAAATCAATTCGGAAAGAATCGTCTCCGACGAAATTTCGCTGGCATGATAGGTATATTTCTCCCATCCGGATTGATATCTCTCTCTGAAGACCCGAACTATGGCCTGCAGGAACGCATCCTGTAAATAGACTTCTTCCCCATACAGCAGATACGCCGGCTCCAGCTGCTCCTGCAGCGATTCAATCAGCTGGAAATATTTTTTTACCGGAGACTGTCTCGCCATACAATTCCTGTCCGAAATTATGGTTCCGTGTCATGAGAGCATGGTAACGCCGATAGTAAGCCCCCCAATAACAGTACAATATAATGCAAACCAGCTGAATTTTCCCTTACGAAGTGTCTCCATGAGAAAGAGAATCGCAATCCAGCCCGAGAAAAAGGCGGCAATCGTACCAAAAATCACCCCCCAGAGCTCAACGGATGATAGACGCGTATGCAGTACATTGAGAAATTCGAGCGCACTGGCCCCGACAATCACCGGGATCGCCAGAAAGAACGAAAATTTTGCAGCGGTTTCGGGGTGAATCCGCAGCCACAAGCCCGCCGTAATAGTGCTTCCGCTTCTGGAGATGCCGGGAATAATCGCCAGGGCTTGCGCGAAACCCATCACGATACTTGTACCCACCTGCAACTGAGCATCCGTATTCTGTCGGGTGAAACGGCTGCTCCACAGAATAAGCGCCGTAATCAACAACATGCCTCCGACCAGCAGGGGATTCTGAAAGGCACGGTCAATAACGTGTTCCACAAGCAATCCGATGACGCCTGCCGGGATAATTCCGATGAGTACCAGCCAGTTGAGTTTGAACTGTTCGTCTGTCTCCCAGAGATCTCTCCACCTGGCTGGCTGCAATATCCCCCGGAATAATGCTCCTACCATCTCAGCGATGTCCCGACGAAATACCACAATGACACTTAATACAGTGCCAAAGTGCACAAATACCTCAAAGACCAGTCCGGTAGACTGGTAATCGAAAATGGTCTGCACCAGGACAAGATGGCCTGAACTACTGATAGGCAAGAACTCCGTCAGCCCCTGAACTATTCCCAGGATAACCGCCTGCACTATTTCCATACGGATTGGTCACCTTCTCTTTTTTGCAATCACCCCCCACATTCGTCCGGTGACTTTCTGATCTCGTCGATAGGAAAACCAGTACTGTTCTTCACAGTGTGTGCACCGCCCGGACGAATAGATTTGCCGCATCGGGATGCCTGCCTCTGTTGCTTGTATTTTCAGGGCCGCCGCCATGTCAAGATACAGGGAATTCCGGGTAGTGTGAATAACGGACTCGTCGAATTGCCCGGCCACCTCTGCTCCGACTTCATAACAGCAGGGTCCGATTCCCGGACTAATGCCCATCTCCAGCTGCGGCGCACTGTAATGCCACTCCTGTTGTATCCTCCGGATAGCGTTCGACAAGATACCCGTTGCAATTCCTCGCCAGCCGGCATGGAGGGCTCCAACCACCTGTCTGTCTTTGGTCGCCATAAAAATAACATGACAGTCTGCAACTCCAATTACCAGATACAAATCAGGTATATTTGTAATCAATCCGTCACACCGATCCATCACCCCGGCTTGGCCCACCCGCCGTACCGTTGCGCTGTGCACCTGGATACATCGCACAGTTCTGCCCGGGTCGATACCCAGCGCCGCGTAAAATCTCTGGCGGTTTTCCCGGACATTGGCCTGAGAATCGAGTTCGGTTTTTCCCAAATTCAGGGAAGCCATCCGTCCGGTTGAAACGCCGCCATTCCTCGTTGAGAAGGCATGAAAGAGGCCGGGCTCGGACTCCCATTCCGGAAAAACCGCCCACTCAACTTGCTGATGCGAGGTAAAGATCATTCAGAAAAGAGGGATCGCAGAGGATGTATTTTGCGGACTCCCGTAGTGATAGTGTCTTCTAAACGCAGCCTTTTGCGCGAGTATTGCAGAACGCGCACAGATTGATTCACCCGAGGCTTTACGCCATCCAGGGTATGGACCCTGGCTATACCGGAAAAGTGATGGATCGAACCCAGGGCCCGGGCAATGGAGGCACGGGTCATATTTCCTCCCCTGATGAGATCCAGCAGGAGATTCATGGTATCATAGCCATACAGGTGGAGACTGGTCGGCGTTGTATTCATCTCCTGTCTGAAATCAGAGACGAATCCCCGATAGGTCACTGCCTCCTCCGGAATATAATAATCTGAAAATATGAACATGTTATTGATATAGGACGAATATTCATTGAGTTTCTCCAGATCATACCACTCGACATTCCCCAGCAACTGCGTATCAAAGTTGTAAAACGCAAATTGGCCTGCGATATAATCAATATCACTGTTGCGGATTGGAAAATACATTCCGCCTATATACTTCAGAGTGATATCCGTTGAATCGATGTTTTCCATATAGTCTTCATATTTATTTTGAAAGACCTGGACAAACTCCGAATCAGACAGCGTTTTTCGCAGACTGTCCGAAACAATAAGACTGGTATCAATCCCACCTTCAAACTGCTCTCGAAGTTCGAATCCAACCTCCCGCAGGTGCTGCCACTGATCATTTAAATCTTCCGGCTTATCACTATACCACAGTTGGTCAACAACATCCCCGCCACGCTTTTCGACTTCTGCGGTGAAAGCATCCGTCAGCGCTTTACCCTGTTCATCGGCAGGGCTGACCGTGGCGAACAGCTGTAATCCCAGAGAATCAGTGGCATATTGGGCGGCAGCCATCCCGCGGGTTTCATAATCCGGATTCAACTGAAAGACATACTCATTCAATCCTGCCAGGCCATTCTCGGTGGCAGTGGGTGTGATCAGGGGCAGTGAACCGATATCGGCAGTGGTTGCGGCTGCCACCACATTTTCGCTGTACACCGGCCCGATAACCGCCACCACACGATGGTAATCCGCCATCCGCTGCATCTGACGGACTGTCTCCAATCCCGTCGCCTGATTATCCATGGGAAGAATACTGATATTGGTAAGATCGTTCGCCTGTGCCAGGGCATATCGCACACCATCCAGCAGTTCCCGGCCGATATCAGCATACGGGCCGCTCAAGGGTACCAGCACTGCGATTGACACCTGCCTTTCCGCTTCGAGAGAAATCGCCTTTCTGAGCGCCTGGAATGTCGGGACAAGCATATCCTTCATCACGGATCGCTCCAGCTCCATCGCCGTCGTACTGGCCAGACTCATTTCGCCATCCAGAATGTACTCCTGGAGGAGCGCCAGCTGAAAAATATTTGACTCATCGCGCCCGATGGCGCCATCCGTCAGTGCTTGAACCTGCCCGGTATTTAAAAAAGCATCAGTTACCTTCAACAAATGCTCCAGCGACATGCGAGACAGGGCTTCATCTTCCGCCTGGGTGATCGCATAGGCAAAGTAACTCGCCCCATTCATGTATTGCCCCATCCCCACGAAGGATTCAGCCATGGTGAAATACACATCATCGATATACCTGCTGGAAGGATAGGAACTTAAAAATTCTTTCCCGAATCGGACACTCTGGCGATATAACTCTAACCGATGATAGGTCTTCATCAGCATCAGGTGTGAAGCCGTGGCCAGAGGATTGAACTCAGGGTAATTATACAATTCCCGGAAGGATTGTAGTGCCAGCTGATAATTTTGATTATTATAGTGCTTTACCCCTTCGGAAAATTCTTTTTTCACAGGATCTCGTGAAAAAATCTGACCGCCCTGCAGAGAAGACGCAAAAAGTATCGGGCACAGAAAGACACCTCCCAGGACGAGAAATCCTACTAGGGTAAGCCGGTGTTTGACACATCTCACTTTCATCTACTCCACCGTAACGCTTTTCGCTAAATTTCTGGGCTGATCCACATTGCAGCCTCGTTCAATAGCAATATAATAGGCCAATAATTGCAGAGGCACAGTCGCCAGTATCGGATTCAGAAAGTATTCTGTCTCCGGGATGTAAATTATGTGCTCAGCCAGAGTCGATATTTCATGATCACCCTCTGTGGCAAGGGCAATTATACGGCCGCCTCTTGCCCGCACTTCCTCCATGTTACTGAGAATTTTGTCATACGTTTTATCTTTGGTGGCAATACAGACTACCGGCATATTCTCATCTATCAGGGCAATGGGGCCGTGTTTCATCTCCGCTGCCGGATAGCCTTCCGCATGGATGTACGAAATCTCCTTCAGCTTGAGCGCTCCTTCCAGCGCCACCGGATAATTATACCCGCGTCCGAGATACAAAAAATTCCGCTGCCCGGAGTACTCCTTCGCTATCTTTTGTATCTGCCCGGAGTCGCGTAAAATTTGTTCCACTTTTTTCGGAAGTGTGCTTAATTCGTAGATAATTCGTTCGGTATAGACCTTCTGCAGATGGCGTCGTCTTGCCAGCAGAACCGTTAATAATGTGAGAACAGTGACCTGGGAGGTGAAGGCTTTGGTAGAGGCCACACCGATTTCCGGCCCGGCATGGATATACACGCCGGCGATCGTCTCTCTGGCAATACTGCTCCCGACAACATTACAAATTCCCAGGCAGAGCGCACCACTCTCTTTGGCAATCTGAATGGCTGCCAGAGTGTCAGCCGTCTCACCGGACTGACTGATAGCGAACAGAGCGGTTTTGGGTGTCAGAATCGGATTCCGATACCGGAATTCCGAAGCATATTCCACTTCCACCGGCATCCGTACAAACTCTTCCAGAAGATATTCGCCGATCAAGGCGGCGTGCCAGCTGGTCCCACACGCCGTGAGATAGATTTGTTCGGCGGTTTCAATCTGATCTATTACCTCCTCAAGGCCTCCCAGGCGTACACTTCCGCTCTCCGGAAGCAATCGACCCCGCATCGCATCCCGAATGGTCCGGGGCTGCTCATGGATCTCCTTGAGCATAAAATGTTCAAATCCGCTTTTCTCGATCTGCTGTAAATCATAGGTGATGGTATGGCCACGGGTCCGGATTTCAGAGTGCAATTGCCCGTCGAAGGTTTTCGAATCTTCACTGGTGATGACGGCAATCTGTCCATCTTCCAGATACAGGACTTCCCGGGTATACTTCACAATGGCCGCCGTATCGGAACCGATAAAATACTCTCCGTCACCGATTCCTATAACAATGGGACTTCCCGACCGGGCAATGACGATTTTTTCGGGATCGTCTCCGGAAATCACCGCCACACCGTAGGCGCCGACAACGTACTGGAGTGCAGCGGCCACGGATTCTTCGAGGGTAGATTGGGCGTTCTCCTCGATCAAATGCGCCAGGATTTCGGTATCAGTCTGGCTCTGAAATTGATGTCCCTTCCTCTGTAACTCCTGCCTCAAGACAGCATAATTTTCAATAATCCCATTATGAACCACGGCGATATTTTGCCCGCAGTCCGTATGCGGATGGGCATTCACCGTACTGGGTGCTCCATGCGTGGCCCAACGGGTATGCCCAATCCCGACATTCGTGTTGATATTTTTCGAGCGAATCAGTTCTTCCAGAGACTGGATCTTGCCCTGGCATTTCCAGGTATGGAGATTTGCGTCCTGGATGTAGGCGATACCGGCGGAATCATAGCCGCGATATTCCAGTCGATACAACCCTTCCAGCAAGATAGGAGAGGCCTGCTGATACCCGATATATCCCACTATTCCGCACATGCTGTGCTCCCGTTCACTCCTTTATTCCCATTCGATGGTTCCCGGTGGTTTTGAGGTAATATCATACACAACCCGGTTCACTCCAGTGACCTGGTTCACAATACTTGAGGAGACTTCCTGCAGGAGCTCGTCGGGTAAACGCGCCCAATCAGCGGTCATGCCGTCCACACTCACCACAGCCCGCAACACGATGACGTGCTCATAGGTGCGGCGATCTCCCATGACACCGACCGTATTCACCGGTAACAAGACCGTTAACGCCTGCCACACCTTGCGATATTCCTGGTATGTATGCAGTGCTTGTGTGAAAATACGATCCGCATCCCGAACCATTTTCAATCGTTCCTTCGTCACTGAACCAAGAATGCGAACCGCTAACCCCGGTCCGGGAAAGGGATGCCGCTCCAGAATCCGATCCGGGATGCCGAGTAATCTTCCTATTTCTCGCACTTCATCTTTAAACATTTCCCGGAACGGTTCCACCAGCGTGAGGTTCATCGTGTCAGGCAATCCCCCGACATTATGATGTGTTTTGATGGTTGCCGATGGTCCGGTGACGGTTTGACTCTCGATGACATCGGGATACAGCGTTCCCTGAGCCAGAAACTGCAGATCTTCGAATTCCTCCGCAATATTCTGAAATTCCTCGATAAATTGATGACCGATAATTCTGCGCTTCTCTTCCGGATCTGTCACGTCCTGCAGCGCTCGCAGGAATTTTTCAGACGCATCGTGGCAGCGAATAGGTATTTGTAATTGTTTGGACAAAATTTCCGTCACATTCTCGCTATCATCATAGCGAAGCAACCCTGTATCAATGAAAACCGGATGGGTCCGATCGCCAACCGCTTCATTTAATAAGACAGCCATGACAGAGCTATCCACCCCACCGCTCACCGCACAAATTACAGAACCTTCGCCCACGGTTTCTTTCAGCTGCTCAACGGCGGTTGAGATAAACTCCTCCGGTGTCCAGGTCCCCTGGCAGCCAGTCACCCGGAATAAAAAGTGCCGCAAAATTTCTGTTCCATAGGTGGTATGAGTGACTTCCGGATGAAATTGCAGGGCGTATCGCCGTTGCTGCTCAGATCCAATAGCAGCAGTAACTCCGTCACTGCGGGCAAGCACCTCGTAATTCGCGGGCGGTACCTCCACGTGATCCCCGTGACTCATCCACACTTGTGTCTGGTCCGCCGTGGCAGGCAGGAGTGGCGACTCCCGTTCCAGTAAGAGGATTGCCTTCCCATATTCCCGTCGTGTACTATGATGGACCGAACCGCCTTCATAATGCGCCAGCCAGTGCATTCCATAACAGATCCCCAGGATGGGGATGTCAAGGTCTAAAATTGCCTGATCCGGATGCGGGGCATCCAGGTCATCGATGGAAGCCGGACCGCCGGAAAAAATAATGCCGGCCGGCTGTGCTTGCTGCAAGCCTTCTGCGCTGACCGACGGCGGATAAATCCTGGAAAATACGCCCAGTTCCCGAATCCGCCTGGCGATAAGCTGGGTGTATTGCGAGCCAAAATCAATAATGGCAATAGTGTCACTCACTGTCTCTCTCTTATATCGAACTTACCATTTAAAAATACCGGCCATTGTTTGAGGTTCTCCATAAAATTATAATGAGTAAGATCATACTGGATAGGAGTAACCGAGACGAACCCCTCCCGGACCACCCGTTCATCGGCGTCTTCCTCTTCCTCGATTGGGCGCCGCTCTCCGGTCATCCAGTAGTACGTCTTTTTTCTTGGATCAACCCGTTTGTCAAATCTCTCATTGAATAAACACTTTCCCTGTTTCGTCACCCGGATTCCCTGAATCTCCTCCATCGGAACTGCCGGAATGTTGACATTCAGCAGCGTGTTTTCCGGTAATCCTTTTTCAAGCACCTCCCGTGAGAGATATCCGGCAATTGTCCCGGCAGCACTGAAGTCGGGATGCTCATAAGTCGCCAGCGAAAATGCAATCCCGGGGATTCCCAGGATGACGCCTTCCGTTGCTGCGGAAACCGTCCCGCTGTAAATGACATTAATCCCCGTGTTATTGCCCAGATTAATACCGGATACCACCAGATCAGGCACCCGGTCTAAAATGGCTTTCACGGCAATTTTGACGCAATCAGCCGGGGTTCCGTTCACCGCATACCCGGCAAGGCCCCCTTTGAGTTCCACTTCCGATGCACGCAAGGGATGAGAGAGAGTAATCGCATGGCCCGCTGCGCTCATTTCTCTATCAGGGGCAACCACCGCCACATCGCCGATTTCACGCATGCTCTGGTACAGGGCTTCGATCCCAGGTGCATTAATGCCATCATCATTGGTTACCAGGATAAACGGGCGGTCACTCATTCTCGATATTCAGATTTTCCTCTGGTTGTGTTACATCCTCAAATAAACAGAACCCCAGGATCCGGGTCAATTCCTTTTTCAGGTCTTTTCGCTCAACAACCCGATCCACAAACCCCTTTTCCAATAGAAATTCGGCGCGTTGAAATCCCTCGGGTAAATCCTGTCCAATGGTCTGTTTAATGACGCGGGGACCGGCAAATCCGATAAGCGCTCCCGGTTCTGCCACGATAAAATCACCCAGCATGGCGTAACTGGCGGTCACGCCCCCGGTTGTGGGATGCGTTAAGAGTGAGATATACGGCAAGCCCGTATCACTAAAGAGGGCAAGTTTGGCACTGGTCTTCGCCATTTGCATCAGGGACAGGGCTCCCTCCATCATTCGAGCCCCTCCTGACGCCGAGAGTATCACCAGGGGCAGCTTCTCCTCCCGGGCCTTGTCAATGGCACGCGAGATTTTCTCTCCCACCACTGATCCCATAGAACCTCCAATGAAGGAAAAATCCATCACAGCCATCACTACCGGCTGGTCATTGATTTTTCCTAAGACTGTCCGGACAGCCTCTTCCATATTGGTTTTATGACGGGCACTTTTTAACTGATCGGCATATCGTTTCGATGCCTTGAAATCGAGAGAGTCTATCGACCGAATATGACTATTGAACTCCCCCCAGCTCCCCTCGTCCAATAAAATATTAATATACTCCAGGCTGCCGATCCGAAAATGATGGTTACATTTATGACAGACGTGGTGATTTTTCGCCAGTTCCTTTTTATAAATGATCTCGTGACACCCATCACACTTTACCCACAGTCCATCCGGGATCTCTTTTTTCTCGGTTGGAAAAATACTTTTTTTCACTCGACGAAACCAGTCCATAGCGTCCGCTCATTCTCATCTGCTGTTTAAAACATCTTCATAGCGGGCTTCCATTAAGAGAGCCCCCTCGTCGTTGTAATAACGAGGACGGATTCCTGTCACACCAAATCCCAGGGCCCGATAAAATCCCTGCGCACTGGTATTCGATTCCCGCACTTCCAAACTGACCAGGCATACGTCGCGTGAGTCCTCTATAGCACCTTCCACTGTCTGCAGCAGCAATTGTTTCCCTATCCCTTGCCTCTGCATCATCGGAGCAACCGCAATATTGTGAATATGCAGCTCACTGGGTTCTTCCGAATATGGGGGAATATACCATGCGATTATAAAACCCACAACCCGTTCCTGCAGCGTGGCCACCAAACAGAATGCACTTTTACCCATCTCCATACTCTGGAGAAATACTTTCTTCGACCAGGGTTCTTCAAAACATTGTCGTTCAATAGCAAGCACCTGAGGCAAATCAGCAGGAGTCATCTTTCGAATATTATATGTTTGCGATTCTGTTGATTCCATCTCAGACAAACGTTCAAACGAGGAAATCATGTTTGTCTATCTGGTTTTTCGAAGAATCCCTTCGGGAGAAGCGGATTCTGATATTTTACCGCTTGATACTCACGCAGATATTCCGGCTCCAGGTGGTACGGCTCCCGCACGCGCCACTGTTCCGGTTGGTATCCGGCAAGTGTTCCGACATACCTGGCCTGAACCGCATTTGTACTTAATATGTTATTCTTCAGACTCCTTCTCTTTCCCAAATCTTTCTCCTGGGGGGCTTGAACAACCACCGGGAGGTCAGTATCCATTTTTTGCAGAATAGCAGGTAATTCTTCGCGAACAGGACCGGTGATCTCCAGCAGCACCGGTACCACCTGATACACGGCATAAAAATAATAATCACGGTGCGAATGATGAATCACCGCCACTTTCTCGGCAGCTCCCCGCACACTCCAGGCGGATGCCGCAAGTGTGGGGACGGCCAGCATGTCAGTATTGTGCTGGTAAATCAATCCCTTTGCCGTACTCACCCCAATCCGTAAGCCTGTGAACGAGCCCGGTCCGATTGAAACCGCCACCGCATCGAGAGTCTCGAGATCGGTTTCCGCATTCCGCAATTGCTGTTGAATGAGCATGATCAACAACTCAGCGTGCTTCTTCGGGAGATGCACGGTGCCCTCCGAGAGCAGCCGCTTCCCGTCGAACAGTGCCACACTGCAGATATCGGTGGCCGTCTCTATGGCCAGGAGACGCATAATTTCTCCCGGTGTTTCGCACTCTCAAGGTGAATGGTCCGGGAGTCCTCCCGCGAAAAGTTATGCTCAAACCTCACATGGATTGTATAGTCCGGGAGTAGCGGAGCAATCCGGTCAGCCCATTCAATCAGCACAATGCCCTGACCAAAGAAATATTCTTCATATCCCAGGGAAGGCATCTCGCTCTCGCCGGACAGTCGATAACAATCGAAATGATACACAGGTACATCGCCGGGATATTCGTTAATTAAAGTAAAGGTCGGGCTATTGACCGGAGCCCTTATCCCACGGGCCGCACAAAATCCCTGGACGAAGGTGGTTTTTCCGCTGGCCAATTGACCATATAATGCAAAGATATCACCTGGCTCCGCCTGCTTCGCCATGCGGGCCGCCAGTTCCTGCGTTTCTTCAACGGAAGTACTTTCCCAGGTGATCTGCACAGCTATGACCTGCCTTTGGGTTCTAAGGTTACGACCGGGAGAACCACCTCTTCCAGAGAGACACCACCGTGCTGAAAGGTATTATAGAACTTATTTCGATATTTATTATACTCTGTCGGATAGACGAAATAGTACTGCTCTTTTGCCAATAAATAGGTTGTATTGATTCCACGCGAAGGAAGGCGATAATCATCCGGTTCTCCGATGAATACTGCCTGTTTCGGGTCGGTATTCAGATTGCGCCCATACTTGTACCGAATATTTGGGGACGCCTCCCTGTCCGCCTTGACTATGGCGGGTTTTCGCACCCGGATACTCCCATGATCCGTGGTGATCACCACCCGGTAGTCACTCTTGCTCAGCTGCTTCAAGACCTGTAACAGCCAGGAATGTTCGAACCATGCCCGGACCGTTGTACGATATCCCGCTTCATCCGGCACAATTTCCTGGAGGAAATCAGATTGTGAGCGCTGATGAGCCAGTATATCGACAAAGTTAATAACCAGCGCAATCAACGGGGAATGCATAAGTGTGCGAAAATTACTTTCGACCGAGCGTCCCTGCTCGCTGTCCACCACCTTGATATATTTGCTGCCCTTCGAGACATCAATGTCGTACTGCTGCAGCAGGTTCAGAAGGAACTCATGCTCGAACCGGTTCATGCTGGTATCATCATCTTCGGACTGCTCCCAAATTTCAGTATATTGCTCCTGAATCTGGCGAGGAAAATATCCACTGAAGATGGCATTACGCGAATACGGAGTTGCTGTGGGTACAATTGAGTAGTAGTAGTCTTTCTTAATCCGAAAGTCCTGGTATAACATCTCCTCGATTGTTAGCCACTGATCCAGCCGCAGGCAGTCAATTACGATAAACACGACTTTTTCATTGTTGTGAAGATGCGGAACCACCCAGTTTTTCACAATATCAATGGATAACGGAGGCCGTGACGATTCTCTGGTATGGAGCCAATTCAAATAATGCTCTTCGAAATACTTGCCAAACTCAATATCACATTCCTTGCGCTGATCTGCGAGAGTCTGCTGTAAACCGATGCCCGGCAAATCATCAAATTCATTTTCCCACTGGGAAAGTCTGGAATGAATTGTAATCCACTCCCGGATGTCGGGTTTCCCGTACAGGAGTTGAGCGATGTCGTTGAACTCTCGTACATATTTTCGAGACGCCTGCTCGCCTGATATTTGGGTGCTTTCCAGAATCTTCTTGCAGGCGAGCAAAATCTGGCTCGGATTCACCGGCTTGGTCAGGTAGTCGGCTATTTTCGCGCCGATGGCTTCCTCCATCAGGGATTCTTCTTTATTCTTGGTGATCATGATAACCGGGACACCCGGATCCGTTTCTTTAATCTCCATGAGCGTGGTTAATCCATCTTTCCCCGGCATCATCTCATCCAACAACACCAGGTCATAATTCCCCGAGGCCACCTCCCCGACTGCATCGTCTCCGTTCGTCACCCCGTTAACCATATACCCCTTCTCTTTCAGAAAGAGCCGGTGCGATTGCAGCAGGTCCATTTCATCATCCGCCCACAATATCCTGGCTCTTGGTCGTTGAACAGTCATAATATTTCTACAATTTTTATTCCAGTGATGAATTTATCGCCTGAGGGCTGTACTGTCAAATTGTAGTTCACCTGACGAAGAATGGATGCACCAGGCAAGGCAATTCTCGGGAACAGCAGCTACATAGGGCTTTCCACAGGAGTCACTAAATTCTGTCCAGAGTAAACATACCAATCTGTTATTGCCGGATTCGAAATACAGGAGGAAATATTTTATGATTATTTCTTTTTCCCAGGGGATCTTTATGGCGTCCTTTGAGTCACAACCTCTGCTTCGGAGCCTCCCTGTCTCGAAAAGCCTCCTTCGGAGCTGGGCGAGGTGTTTTCTCAACAACTTCAAATACATTTAGAAAAAAAGCCCCCCGGATTGTCCGGGGGGCTAGAGTATAGATTCCTGGCAACGTCCTACTCTTCCACCCCGTCTCCGGAGCAGTACCATCGGCGCAGGAGGACTTTACTTCTCTGTTCGGAATGGAAAGAGGTGTTTCCCCTCCGCTATCGTCACCAGAAAAGTTCTATGCTACGAAAAAAAGAGTGGGAAATAACTGCACTGAACTAAACCCCTCGGCTGATAAAAGAATAGTGATTAAGCCGCACGGCTTATTAGTATCGCTCGGCTCAATCCCTTGCGGGACTTACACCTGCGACCTATCAATCCCGTCGTCTACGGGAAGCCTTCAGTCCCGATAAATCGGGAGGGAAATCTTATCTTGGGGTGGGTTTCGCGCTTATATGCATTCAGCGCTTATCCCATCCAGACATAGCTACCCAG
>CAYPST010000050.1:0-28640 GCA_964413425.1 uncultured bacterium | reverse complement strand
GTTTTCTAAACAGACTCATGTCAATTACATTCGCCGGCACAAAGAGTGCACTTGAGATAACCATCCGATATCCTTCGTACTCACCGAAGAAACGAAGAAAATATCTCATCTCTGCCCCAATAAATCCTGATGTTCATATATCCATCACAGGTGAGAGGTATTATTTTATCCATCTTTAATGCTGGCTTTTTCTTTTAACCCATCGATATACTGCTCCACAGCTGTTTTTCTCTTTTCTTCAGTCAGCTCCTGGACAACATCCTCTTTGACCTGCTCCAGAGGGTATTTTTCCGGAGCTTTCCTGTCAAACACCTTGGTGATATGCATCCCAAATTCCGTGGAAAAAATATCGCTTACCTGGCCCGGTTCCATGTTAAAAACCACCTTTTCGAATCGTTCGACCATTCTTCCGCGCGGGAAATAACCGAGATCTACTTCATTCGGAGGGCAATCCGAATATTCAGCCGCTGTTTCAAGGAAATCTGCCCCCTTCTCCAGTTTCTGCTGGGCCTCCTGCAGCGTTTTCCGCGCAAGCGGCTCATCTGCCGATTGCTGGATGTGTTTTACGATATGAGCGGCGTGGACCTGCTCAGGAGCCATGTATTGTTCGGAGTTCCCGTCATAATATGCCCGGATCTCTTCTTCGGTTGGCTCCGATACCTGATTCCGAACTCTCTCTAACAAACGCTCCACTTTCAACTGCAGGCGGATGTCTTCTTTCAGTACGGGTTCGTCCTCTTTCGACAGGTTCAGTTGCTCGTAAAACTTTTCTTCTCCGCCATGCTGCTTTTTGAGATCGCGTAAAGTCGTCTCGACTTTTTTCTCAGAGACAGGTTCCGAATCACTTAACGCTTCCTGCTGTATGAGCTTGCGTTCGATAACATTCTCCCGGGACCATTCTAACAATTGCGCCTCGCGAAGTACCGGGTCCATATCCTGAAAGACTCGCTCATAATCAGAACGAATTCGTTCCATCTCTTCCCGGATTTCAGGCTCTCTGATTTCTTCTCCGTTGACAGTTAAGGTCATAGTAACCACTCCTGATATTGATATTTCATAGCTTGAGTTCCGCCGGCAGATTGATACTGCAAGTTAATATTCAACCATTTTACTATGGTCTAATATAATGAAAAATATCTACCAATGTTGAGTGAAATGTCCGTGGAAGCACTTCGGAATGTGATCATGTTTCATTTCTCTCTCTTCCGATCTTTCTGCGTTTGTATTTTCCATCCCGAATAAATTCATACTGGTGCGGAATTCCCTTATTCAGCCTGCCGATGCCGTATTCGATCCACCGCCACCGCTACGACAATAATTGCTCCCGTTGCCACCTGTGTGACCCAGGTGGGCCAGCCGTTCAATTGACTGCCGACCCGGATTATCGTCATAATAATAGCCCCCACCAGACTTCCCAGGATCGACCCTGCTCCCCCGGCGAGGCTTCCCGCGCCATTCTCGCCTACCAGGGCATGCACCTCACCGGGAAAAACATCGAAATTCACCCCCTGCAGGGCAACGGTGGCTCCAAACCGTTTGGAAATATCCATCATTTGCAGCTTCGGCCGGATCCGATCAGTGATCATCATCGCTGACTGAGCCATTTGTCAATATCCGGATTGATCAGCTGCTCGATTTCCGGTTGATCGAGATTGTCTCGAGTGATAAAGGGCACCCCGGTATCTATTCTTCGCGGAACTTCTTCACCCCGCAAATACTGCACGAGAGTTTTCACTCCCAGATACCCCATCCGGAACGGATTCTGTACGACCAGGCCATCGATATCGCTCTGGCGCAATCCTTCCACCAGTGCATCGCTGGCGTGAAATCCGACAAACGTAACCTCTCCTGCCAGCAGCCTCAACCGGACGCCGCAATGCCATGGCATCCAGCGGCGCCAGCACGATCCCGTCAAGCTGATTAATGGCCTGGTTATCAACAATACCAATCTGCTGCTGTCGGGCATCTTCCCGTTCAGGACCGATCCAATTGATATTCACCTCCATCTCCCCGGCAGCCTTGATAGCGCCTGCATGCACCGACTGCCAGAAAAGCAGAGTTGTCCCCTTGGGAATGACAGCAATCGTGGGTTTGCCACTCTGTCTGTCCTGCCCTCCGCATGAGAACAGCCCAAACAAAACAAGGGAACTCAATAAAATTCTGAACCGTGTATTCATTGCAAAACCTCCCATAAATTTCTAAGAATCAAAGGCAACAGGACAGCGGGGCACGCTGACGCACACACGGCCGCTGATCACTTCATTCCTGGCTGTATGCCTGTGAATTGTATCGTTCACCTGGAACGTTCAGCTCATAGATACAATTCACGATCCCTCAATTTTATATACCTCGCTGGCAGTCTCTCCCAGTATTCGCCGGCGTTCATGGTCTGATAATGCCGAACTCCATGTCTCCACAACATCAAACCAGGTCTGATAGTCTGTTGCAGCAAGACAGACGGGCCAATCTGAGCCAAACATGATCCGCTCCGGCCAGAAAGCCTCCAGCACTATTTCAAAATATGGTGTTAACTGTTCAGCAGTCCAATGTATATAATCCGCCTCCGTCACCATGCCGGAAAGTTTACAGAAGACGTGTTCACGTTCAGCAAGCTGCTGTATATTTTTCCGCCAGGGAGTGTGCAGTCCCTCTTGAATTTGAGGCTTCCCGATATGATCCAGTATAAATAGTTGATCGGGATGCCTGTCGACAAACTCTATCGTCTGAGGGAGCTGACGTTCATATACCAGAATTTCGTAGACCAGTTCATACTCCTTCAGCTGCCTGATCCCCTGATTAAAATCTTCTCGTAAGATGAACTCATCATCCGGTTCGTCCTGGATGACATGCCGTACGCCTTTAAAGCAAGGATTGAGTGAATATAACTCCAGATACTTCCCGCACCGCAGGCTGGTGAGGGGAATCCACCCTACAACTCCCTGAATAAATTCGTAATCCTGGGCAAGCTCCATTATCCAGGCAGTTTCCTTTAAGGCTTGACGCGCCTGAACCGAAATACTCCCATCGATTTCAGCCGCTTTCAGTTCCTGATCCAGATGTTCCGGCAGAAAATCCCTTTTGATCTCCTCTAGTGTATCATCAATCCATGTGTACTCTTCCGGATTGTACCTCCAAAAATGTTGATGGGCATCCAATTTCATCAGAGCCAAAGTATCCCTCTCGGTGTTATAGGGTTTGTACTACGCTTTTCGCAAGCCTATTATTCTTCTTCTCATATCCTGGCAGTAATCACCGTCATACAGCAATCGGGAAAAGCGGACGAAAATAAAAGTAATAATCTTCGGATAACAGCCAAAGTGAAAAAACGTTGCCGGTATAATATAGAAATTCACGTCCGGTGGTTTAACTGTGCAAGCGCCAATCCCAAAATATCTAAGACCCCGGAGAGTGTATTATGACGTAATTGTAACTATCCCGGAACAAATCCCTCTAAAAACAATTATTATATATCAGTGCAAAACTAAAACGAGGCAGGTAGACTAAAAAATGAACAAGGCAGTGAAACGCAGGAGAAATAAGCACAGTCGAACCATTGATAAACGTCAACCCTTATCCCATCGAGCCCGGCGAAAATTTATGGATTTAATCAAAGAAACCGATCCTGACCGATGCTGGCAATGGGAAGGCAGTGTGATGCGGGGTGATTATCCGGTCTTCTATGGTGATGGTAAACAAATGCCGGCAACCCGAATTCTTTATCGGTTATATTATAAGAACCACCTGGGCAAAGATTGGGTTATTCGGCATACCTGTAACACGAATTTGTGCATGAACCCCAACCATATTTATGCTGATAAACGGGCAGAAGCTTCCAAAGAAACCCAACTTGCCCGCCGGCATGAAACGCTTGGAGAACGTCATCCACAAGCACAATTAACTGCACAGGACGTGAAACGTATCCGGCGTCTGGTGGCAGAAGGCAGTAAGACCCAAAAAGAACTCGCCGAGGAGTACAAGGTCAGCAAGGCTCATATCTCCAACATTGTGAATCGGAAAACCTGGACGCATATTTAACATCTACCTGTTCAAGCGCGTTCCCTGATTGGATTTGCTCGCATTCTGACAGGGATTTATTCACGATGAATCGCATATTCATTGGTCATCCGTTCTAATCCCGGTAACCGTTGAAGTATTGTAATCAGATGAGAGTGTTTAGAAAACTGGCGTCCGAGACAAAATGTCGAACCTGACTTATGTTTATTATGCATATGAGATATATGTCAAATGTATGACGGTACATTGGCAGATATATGTTCAATTATCTTTGTCCCGAAGGGATCTCTTTGCCGAAGGCATCCCTTGTATGTTACCCCAAATGATTCTTCGGGGCGAGGCGTTTTCTAAACAGACTCAATCAGATAAGAATCTTTTAGAATACTTGCAGCGGAAAATCCACCTCATCCCATGAACCGAAAAATTGTACCGATTTGTCCGATGCTGTGTTTTCGCCGTCTTCCGGAACTGCAATCGCCCGGACATTCCCATGGGATTCACAATAGGCCTCTACCTCCTCCGGCGACATGATCATGAATGCAGTCGAGAGTGCATCGGTAATAGCGGCAGAGGACGCGAGTGCCCAGGCGCCGGATTTGTCTTTCACCGGTTGCCCAATCCGTGGATCCAGAATATGTTGTCCTTTTCGGATACCTGAGCCACTCAACGCGTGATTGTGCAGATATAATCTGGCAACCGTTTCGGTAACGTTCCCGACTTTACTGATGGTAACCGGCCATCCTGGCATACCGGATGGAGCATCCAGGGCGAAGACCGAACTCTTTCCCCCGTGGATCAATACGTTTTTAATACTCCATTCCCGCAGCAGAGCGCCTGCCAGGTCTACCGCATATCCTTTCCCAACCCCTCCCAGATCCAGATGCAAATTACTGCGCAGCACCTGTACGGTATGATTTGATGGATTCAACTTTACCAGATTCATCCCCGTGCGGTACCGCGCGCTATTCAGTTCCTGTTGAGAGGGATTCCGCAATGTTTTATCTTCAGTCAGCCAGCATTGATATAACGGCCCTATCGAGATGTCAAATGCTCCCCCCGTCTCTTCAAAAATGTCTTTGGAAATTTCCAGGCATTCAAACGCCGCAGGGCCGACAGTAACAGATTCATAGGCTCGCAGGCTGTTAATTCGGGAAATATCACTGTTCTCAATGAATCGGCTGAGTTCTTCCTCCAGTTTATCTATTGCCTTAAATGCTTCATACGCTGCACCTTCGGCATAATGACCATCTTCATGCTGCATAAAAATTTCATAGGTCGTTGCCATTGCATGGTGGGGAAAACGGTGAATATCCGGACGTGACTCCCAGTCCCACTGCAGTGATTCCAGGTCAGGTAAATTTTTTTTCATGACTTTCCATAATGGTTCAGTTTATCAGTCCGATGAAGCAATGTTGTCTGAAAGTCGTTCCCAGAGGTCATTCTTCACATATCCCCGCAGTTCGACATGAGGCCGCAGTTCAAGATATTCCCGGAAGAGAGGAACGTACAGGTCTCGTTCTCCCGGAGGTGGAACTGCATACAGCTTCTTCAGTATATCCTGTTCAACACTGGGCTTGGCAAGTATCACCGGCGCCGCTTCACCATCAAAAGCTACTTCGGTCCACCAACCCACCGTCGGATATTCTCGCAAATACCAGGGAAGCGGCCAATAGTCTCCGCCGGGGGCAATAACCTCAACGTGCATTGCTTTTCCGGCTGGATGGACTTCAGCGGCTTCGTTGACATGTCGCACAATATCATAGATATCCGTACTCGTATGCCCATACACATAAGGGTTCCTGGCATCCGCAGAATATGTGAAGTTCGTAATATAGGTCTGCCAGAGCAAAAAGCAGGCTCCCATAACCAAACCTAGGGCCAGCGTTACCCGGATCCACCGTCTTCTGAGTGCAAAAAAGAGATACCCGGTACCGGCGCCTGCCAGAATAATCATTCCATAGTAAAATCCCAGCAGATTCCAGGGAGTTTTATACGGGATCAGGGAAAAGATTGCGATAGCGATCAGTGTGAACAGGGCAATGAATTGAAGCAACGACCGGACCGGGACAAAAGGTGATTTTTTTTGGAATGCTGCAATAAACCCGATACCGGCCAGAATGACAATGGGTGCCTCGCTCCAGAACGGTCCGGGAGCATATTTCCAGAACAGGAGAATATGCAGGTAATAATACCAGGGCTGAATATGTGCACTGCTTTCCCCGGCACCCCTTTCAAAGTAAGTCTGAAAGGTACGTATGGAGTCCAGCACTCCTCTGGGATAGCTCACAAATGAAGAATAGAAAAGTGCTCCTATCACCAGAGCAGTGAGAATAACAAGCAATACATGACGGCGTGATATGTTCGCAATACGTTGAACCAGCGTTCGCCATCCTTTGCCCTGCAAGTAGATCACTGTAAGCAGTGATACCGCCATTGACCCCAGAAACACGATGCTGGTCTCTTTCGTCGCGTAAAGTAAACCCAGCGAAGCTCCCAACGCCAGTGCCCAGCCCACAGACTTTTTCTGCTGATATTTCCAGCCGGTAAATATGATCCCCCCGAGGAAGAACACCAGGAGAATTTCCATAATATAATACCGGCTATAGTACACCATCGCGGGAGAGATAGCGGTAAAGAATGCGGCGGCTATGGTACCTGGCCACCCAAGATTTTTTCGAATGAGCAGTAAAATCGGAATAAGCGAAAGTCCGAATATAACCGGAACGATCCGTAAAGCTGTTTCGGTGAGATCCGGATAAGTTTTTATGCCACTCAGCCAGGCAGAAAGGAGGGTAGAATAAGTCAGGGTGGGACCGTGATATTCATGCGGGTCATACCGATAGGTTCCCTGTTCGAGCAGGTTCCCGAATTTTACCGCATGCACAGCCTCGTCTGTATGCATGGGCCGCATTTCCAGGCGAGGCAGTCGGAGCGCCAGCCCTGCAATCATGATGGCCGCAAAGAGAGCGCTCCAAATTTTTGCATTATTAATCACATTGCCGGAGCCGGTTTACCGTAAACGGCAACTTCAACATAATGGTTTAAATCGTTGCTGTTGTTTCCGTTGCTGTAACAGCGGATATAACGACCTCTTACACCTTTTGCATCAATCAGCTTCCCTTCGTTTGTCTCCACAAAATGCTTGTCATCACCTACACCCAGACCTGCAGAATTGTCGTGATCATTATTAAAGATAGTGTGGACATTTTCGATAAAATCGGGATCGTCCGCTACCTGGACAATGACATCGAAATAGACGCGAGGCTGTTTGTGGAAATGCCAGAGCACCACGGCATAAATATTATGCATGGCCCCCAGATCAATGGTCACATGCTGGAGAAACGGCCCTAATTCCACGTAGTGACCATCCGCAGCTGATTTATCTCCATCGGTAACCATGGAAAGCTCACCAATAATGGGCATAGGATCGGAGCTCGACACGGGCTGATTCAATGCGACATTTTCAGTGCCCGCCGGCGCCATAAACGGTGGCCGAGCTTCGCCGCGAGGTTTCTCCAAATTCGGTACGTTCATATTAGTGGGGGTTCCTACAAACATGGCCTTGGGTAATTCAATGTTGAGCGGCTCCATCTGCTGTTCTTGCTGGCCAGCCTGTGTGGTGGTTTGTGCAGTTTGCTCTTGTTGTCCCTCCCCCTCCTCCTGTTCCTGCTGAGAAGGCACTGCTTCAGCAGGCTCAGTCGCTTCTGCTTGTCCCCCCTGCGTTGCTTCACTCGGAGGCTCGGACTGTTCCTGTTGCCGGGCCGTCTCTTCCGTCTGCTGCTGGGCTTGCTGCTGTTCGGATGTTTCCTGTGAACAGGTCATAAAAACGAGGGAAAATACCAGAAGACCTGAGAGTAGAAATACTTCCTTTGCCCGGAAAAGTTTTTTGAGCATAATTTTGTTACCTCCTTAAATTACTGGCTATATCAGCATATTATATGTAAATGCACCTTTCATGTTTCATTCGCTCCGTGATTATCAAAAATAATCAAAATTGAGAGTGAATAGAAATGCTTTTTAACCATGAGGATGATTTTGCCCGGAACCGGGTAGAATTGCCTGCACAGCTTACCGGGAGGGCTGTTTCGATGCAGTAGGAGTGACGAAGCACAAGAGATGTATTTTGAGTGGCATCTCATCTCTCCCCTGATATCACAGGATCTGATGATGGTAGAAGCCATAATAGGAGCTATTCCCGGGAGGAACACCCCTATTATGGATATGTAATCACTTTATCTCCCTTTACGATCGCATCTGTTTCAGGATCCATCCTGCGGATTATCATCACGAAGGCTGAGGGCGAGACCGCCCCTCACTTCCCGGGGACAATCTCTCATTTCAGCAAAACCGGTACAGGTACGACGCAAGTGCAATCTTATCCCAGGATAATGGATAAGATGATTAAGAGCGCGCAGGCTCCCAACAGGATTCTCATCCCTTTCTGCACCGACGAGCCTTTGGCCAGACGTCCGATCCAGCCCGGCAGAACCACTCCGCCCAGGAGTCCGACGGCGAAAATGATCCCAAAGATGCTGCCATAGATGGCCGGGTCAAATTGGGCGAAGGTGACACCCACAGTGGTTGGGAAGATGGGCCCGAACACCAGACCGGCCAGCGCGGCGAAGATCCGGGAAATATTCAGTTTATTGGTCACGGTCATCACATAGATCACCACGGCGGCGATCAGCGCAACGGCCGCAATGAACCAGCCGCCCCACTCCGTCAGCGGAAGTGCCGAGGCAATCAGCCGGCCCGCCATCATCCCCACGGCAAAAAACGAAATGAGCCGGGCCGCGGAGGTATCCACATCCGCTGATTCCGTCTTCACGGCTTCCCCGGTAATAACTTCCTTGCCGTAGGCAGGTAACCAGTTGTTCATCGTCATTTCCATGCCGACGTAGAAAAACAGGGCCAGCGCCGCGGCAATGACGGTGGGTTCGGCCAGCAGCGCCACGGCATCACCCAGCGCAAATCCCGCATCCTGGCTGGCCGGAAACACGGCGAAGATGGCAAAAATCACCGGCACGATGGCAATCAGCGCCAAGACCGATACCGAATTTTCATAGGTGGTCCGATTGAACAGCCCACTGGCGATCAAGGGTGTGAAAAATAACCCCAGGCCAAAGAAGACATTCGCCAGGTTCTGGGCGGCCGCCGGATTGTCCCCACCAAATAAGACCACCGGCGCCAGCGTATTCCCGGCCGTATTTAGTGCCATCGCTCCGAACCCCAGCAGAATACTGGCCGTCAGGACGGCCCTATACGACTTGCCGCGTGACAGGATGTAAATGACGATCCCGGTCAACACGAACCCCAATATGGCGATGGGCCGGTACCCGATGGAATCCAGCAGAACCCCGATGACGAGCGAGGTAATGACCGAGGTGAACATAAAGGCCGAAATCAATGATCCGAATTGGGCCTCATCCAGTTCGGCCCGCGGCATTAACTTGACACTAATAGAACCCAGTAAGGAAAAACACATCCCTAAACCGTAGAGTGCCAGTATGACAACCAAGACATCCATGCTTACCCTCCTTTTGTTACGGTGTTATGATACAAGAACGTTGCAAGAGGTGCACCAGAATCAACGACTCCTCTCGATGAGCCGGATTGTCACATGATATCATGTGCTCCTGCCGGCGAGATACCGATAAATCTGCCTACCCAAATTTCCAACATCTAACTCACAAAATAAGTATTTCACACTGGTTCTCCAACATTCTTATCCTCTGATTCAGAATCAGAACGTCGTCACTTCGATATGTCATGCATTCAAAAAGAGAAAAAGCCGCATACGAGATCATGCGACCATGCCGCCAATGATATCACCACCGCTTCCGAATTATTGAGTGATATCCCATCACAGATGTCACTTTCCTCACTAACAAATCAATTTATGTCAGGCATCAAATTCGAAACCAATGTAAGCTAAATGTATAAAATTCTTGCTGTCCTAGTCAAACTAATTACACAAATAATTGAGTCTATTCAGAAAACGCCTCGAAGAGATCCCGTGACCACGGGACAAAGAGAATCTACAATATCTCCGTCCAAATAGCGTCATACATTGTGCGTATATCTTCTCTCCATACTAAACAGAAGCCAGGTTCACCACCTTGTATCAGACGCATGTTTTCTAAACACTCTCAATTTCTACTTTTGACTTTTAAGATGTCTCAGTTTCTATTCCTGCTCATTCCCTCGATGGCCAGACGCGCCGGCGCCTCCCGACGAGTCATCCCGACCGGAGTCCGGCAGCCGCGGTCGCCGTCCGGCGGAAGTTCTGCCGTGCCACCTGGAGAGCATATTCTGCCGGATCATGGGACGGTTCTGCGTCACGGCAAACCAGACAGTTGATTTCAAGATCGCCCGAAATCAGCCAGCGCATATACCTCACCCGTGTTTCCCAAGGGTTTGAATCCAATCCGACTCATATGTGAAATCCATCAGGATCAAAGGAGAGTTTACTTCCGGCTTCCACTGCGTCATTCACACGTAACACTGTCACTGCTGTCTCGTACCCAATTTCCACAGGGCAATTCAGCGTCTCCTTGCCGCGAATCGTATTAAAAAAGTTTTCGAGATGTGGTTTATGGTAGGGGTCATTGAGTTCTACTGGTATTTCATGTGCCGGAGGCGCCAGTGTTTCCCGGACATCCAGAACAGCCCCCGACTGCTGCTGTTCCTGGGCTGCTTCCTCCGCCGGTGCCTTCAGATAGCCTAATTTCACCCATTTGTCCCAGCTATCCACTCCGGGCTCTTTATAGACACCACCGCGTGAAGCGGACTCGGAAATCACCAGGGAACCCTGGTCTCCCATGAAGTTCTCAAAGTACCCTTCGTTGCTGTTGGTCGTAATGGTCTGGTAAAATGCTTTTACATTTACCTCCCGGTTTCCGTACTCATAAATGGCCAGCACATTGTCGTACCATTCATGGGTCGACGGATCGTAGTAATCCGTGCCGCCGGATGCCAGGACCGAAGTGGGTGTATCTTCCAGAAACCAGTTGTAAACATCTATCTGGTGGGACCCCAGATCGACAATTGGTCCGCCGCCCAGTCCCTTATACCAGCGCCAGTTCCGAAATTGATGCATGCTGTCGTAACCGTATCGATTCAAAATCTCCGGTGGCACCGCTTTATCGTCCGGCCAGGCGTTATCGGGCTGGACCGAACGATTCCACTGCCCGTTAATGGTTGTAATGGTGCCAAGCAATTTGGCGTCTTTCAGGAGACGATAGTAGGCATGCAGATATCGCGGATTGCTCCGACGCTGATGACCAATCTGGAGTAACCGGCCGGTGCGGCGCTGGGCGGCAACCATATTCCGGGCACCTTCCAGAGTGTTTGACATTTCTTTCTCACAATAGACATCCAGCCCGGCATCCAGGGAAGCAATCGTATGTTCTTCGTGCCAGAAATCGGGTGTGGCAATGATAATGGCATCCAGATCATGTTCCGATGCTAACATCTCCTGATAATCAATATACCGGTTGACATCGTGACCGTACTTGTGCAGATATCGGGCAGCACGTTTCTGATTCCATTCTTCCCAGATATCGCACACTGCGCGAAAGCGCAATCCCGGAATTTTGAGACAGGAATTGATCAACACCTGGCCTTCGGCTCCCGCCCCCAGAATGGCAACATTAATTTCATCGTCAATTGCAGGGGCGGAAGTTGTTCTTGTTTGCGCCCTCATGAACGGGCTGAAAACGAATCCTGCCCCCGCTGCTGCAGTGTATCGAAGAAACCTCCGTCGTCCCATTCCTCCGGTGGTGTTGTCCTCAGTCACGGAAATCCTATACTTCCCTTCCTATACACTTGTTCTGATTTGACCGATATGGAAACCGAAGGTGCGTTCTGTACGAGCCCCGCTCCTTTCCTTTTCTATATCAAGGCGCGTAGTCTTATCTCCTCGGAAACCGGGGGCAAGTAAGGATTTTGGGCAATTCCCGACTCTTTCCCCCAGAAAATCCCGGAATTTATCTGGTATTCTGTGAGCGTAACGCTCACACTGCCGGCAACGGCGTCTGGCTTAATCCAATCGTTTCACTTTTACATTACGGAAGTTGACGGGTTCTCCTGCACTCCCGTGAATTCCCTGAAAGCCAATCGGGCCGGCCCAGGTTTGAGTCTGGATAGCCCGATCAAACTTATTCTTGGTGCCATCCGGATTTTGATTGGGTTCCGTCCAGTTGTTGATATCCATATCAATGATCTGTTCGCCGTTTAACACTACATAGATCATATTCTTATTCGCCGTAATAGTATAACGATTCCATTCCCCAACCGGCTTTGTGGCATCGGTACTCGGGGACATCAGATCATAGATTGCGCCGCATTCCCCGTGTTTGGTACCGTCTGTGGTAGCATGAATTTGCACCTCCAGTGCCGACAGGACATTGTTGCGATCCTTTGTTCGGAAGAAAATTCCGCTGTTCGCTCCCGCAGGGACTTGAAATTCCAGATCCAGGATGAAATCCTGATATTCTTCCTCCGTCCAGAGGGTGTGATGATCTTCGGCATACAACACCCCGTCTTCCATCACCCAGCTGCCGGGTTCATAGATACAATTAGAGAGATCGGATGCAATGAGATTTTCCCATCCGGACGTCTCGGGATGAAAATCCGCGGGTATCTGTTGGTTTTGGGTGCATCCTAACAGCAGTAAAAGGGCTGCAACAAACAACCCCGGCGAACTCAGAACTCTCTTGTGCATAACTTCTCCCCCTTATTCCTTTTCCTCTTGCAAATTAGACATGTTTTTCTCCTGCCTGCTTCTGAAGGCAGGTCTGTTATCGCTCTGCTTCGCGAATATCTCATCCGACCACTTACTGCAAGTCCTCCAGAACATCCTGGGCAGCGGAACGAATTGACTCGCTCCCGGTGATTTTTACTACCTTTTCCAGCAAGGTTCTGGTTTCTTCCGGGTGCTCAGAATGAATGGCTTCTGCAATCTCCACCACCGCTGCAGCCGCTTCCTGACTGAGTGCCGCTTGATCCAGGTACTTTCCTGCCATCTGCATGGCCGGAAGGGCCTCCAGTTCTGCCAGACCGGATAATATTGCTCTTTGCTCGCTCACATTCTCCGCCAGATTCATGGCCTTTTGGTACATTTGTACCGTCTCCGTCGCAGATCTGTCCGATGGTAATCCGATCAACCGGATATACCCTCGCAACGCCAGGACTCGGGGTCTCTGCTGTTCGGCAGTCTGTGCCACCTGCAATAAGTGAGCAGCCGGCGCAGGGGTCGGCCACTCGGAAAGCGCCCGAATAGCGGCGTCCCGAATTTGGGGATCGGACGCGGTGAGGGACTCGCGTAACACCGGCAGTGCATCAGGGTCACCGATATTCCCCAGGACCAGCATGAACGAGGCTCGGGCAGATACGTCCTGGACGGAGGAGAGCCGGGACAGGATCTGATCACCACGATTTTCTCGCTCCGGAATTTTATTGGCGACCGAAACAACCACTCGTTCCAATGCCGATCGCTCATCCTGACTGCGAGCGTTGATGAGGAGATCCAGAAGATCCGAGAGTTGCTCCGGGGGAGCCATCACGCCTAACACCCGGATGGACGCAAGGCGCACTGATGGGTTCGGGTGTGTGGCCGTCTCAAAAAGGGTGGACGTGGCGTTTGAAATACGACGCTGCTCGATGCTCCGGATTAACTCGACCTGCACCGCAGGTGAGGCATCCGCAATCCCGGAAAGAATCGATTGGTTCACTTGCGAGCCGCGCAACCGGTAGAGGCTTGCCCTGGCCGCTTCCCGTTTTTCCGTTGGCCCGGAAGCGGCATGCTGTGCAAGCAGAGAGACAGCGGAGGCATCTCCCAGCGATTTCAGCGCCGTCAACGCAGCCACTTGTACCTCCAGAGCAGGATGATCTACGGCATCCACCACGGCCTGGCGAACCACCGGATCGCCGCGTTCACCCAAAGCCGTCAGGACCTGGACTTTCACCTTATCCGGGAGCTGCGGCAGTATCCCGGCGATTTCCTGCAGGTTTTCCACAGTCGGAACGGTACTTAACATCCCGGCGGCAATAGCCTGCAATGCCGGTTCTCCTTCCTGAACCACCGAAAGGATCACTTCCCCTGCCTCCTCGTCGGCCGTGTTAATAATACCGATCAGTGCAACCCCCCGGACTGTCACCGGTTCATTGGAAAGATAAACGCGTTGATACATCGCACTCGCTGTGGTAGCATCCCCCGCTTGATCGGCATGATCCGCGCATTCCAGGTACGCATCCACCACGGTTCCATGGGCAGCACCAGAAGTTGAAGCCATTGCATCCTGCAGCGCTGCAGCAGCTGCCTGCGTACCGATATTACCCAGAGCAGACGCGGCTGATTCCACGATTAACGCATTCGGGTCCTGGAGCAGCGAGGCTAACAACTCCACCGCCTCCGCATCTTCGCGCTGACCGATCGAGTTGATAATGCCCACTTTCACCTGCCCGGTGGTCTGCTGCACCGCTTCACGCAGAGCGGCATCCACCTCCGGAGCGGGAATTCGTTCCAGGGCATAGCGTGCCATATCCGAGGTCGACTCCTCCACCACCAAATCTGACAGCACCGGCACTGACGCGCTGGTGCCGATCATACTGAGCTGCTTACAGACAAATTGCTTCCCTGCCAGCGTGGCATCCGACTCCAGCACGCCAATCAATTGTTGTTCGATATACTGCCGGTCTGCCGGATTCGTATGAGACGCCCGCACCAGATCCTCGATCGCTGTGAGATGTTCTCTGTTCTCACCGTACTCATAGGCCTGAACACTGGGTAAGAGCTCGTCCAGCTGCGATTGCACATCCTGCCGGCCACATCCGGCCATCAGGAGTAGTGTGCCGGCAAAGACTAACATAATTCTGTGAAGTTGAAACGTGTGCTTCATTGCATTCCCTTTCCGCTCTTGGGAGAAAAATCGTAGGGAGATATAGCCCTCATCTCCAATAATAGTGTGATGCATGCTCTTTATTTTAAAAAGTCAATTCACGTCTGTATTCACAGAGCTTTTACGAAAAAAGTGCATCGCGAATCTCTTTCCGAAGTACCGCATACTTTCCATTTGCTCTGCATTCAAACCAGCTGACTCACTCACTGATTATCCTCCACTCATCACGGAAACTTTGCATAGATTGCAGCAGAAATCGAATTATCTGCCGAGCATCCCTGAAGTCGTTTCTCTTCCGGACCCCGGCGAATCCCCCACCTCAATCTAATGGTAAACATCCCCGGATGACCAATGATAATTCATCAATTTGCTTTCACCGAATCATGAAATGTTGTACGCCAGGTCACAATGACATTTGACCATTATATTGAATCGCGCAACCAAGACCGAACAACCCACCGATCTCAACCCTCACAAATATCCGGATATTTCCTCCCAATTTCATCCACTTTTTACAGGTTACAGCTCCTGAATCCGGATATTTCTGTACCAGACAGGATGGCCATGATCCTGAAAACCGATGTGGCCGACTCGAGGCATATCCTTGTAGGCCGTATTGAACTTATTCTTCGTGCCATCCGGATTTCTGTGAGCTTCCGTCCACCGGTTTAAATCCATATCGATAATCTGCTGTCCGTTCAGCACGATATAAATCTTATTCTCCCGGCAGGTGATCGTGCACCGGTTCCATTCCCCCGGAGGCCGAACCGCGTTAGTACTCGGAGCCAGGCAGTCATAGATCGCTCCGCAATCGTGTTTCCCAGCCTGTTCCTTCCCATAGGAATCCAGCACCTGCACTTCGATAGCGGTATGCAACCAATTTTCAATGCTGCCGGTTCTTAAAAAAATACCGCTGTTGCAGCCCTCGGATACCCTGAATTCCAGATCCAGAATAAAGTCTCCATACCGATCTTCCGTCCAGATATCTCCGTCACCCTCGAGAGATAACACCTCGTTCTGATACGACCAGCTGCCCGGATTGTAAATACAATTCGAAAGATCATCCGCAAGCAGTGCTTCCCATCCGTCATCGTCATTATTTTCGGGATGCGATGCTGTAAAATCCAGACTCCTCTGAGCAGCGCATCCGGTAAGCGTTATCGCTAATAGTGTAACCGTTATATATTTTATCCAGAGAACAATTCGTGTGAACAGTTTCCCAATCATGGGTCGTTCCTTTCCTTGACTTCAGAACAATGAAATTTGCACTTGACGAACTTACTGCCAGGATAACAGCGGGATTCCCTCGCTCATACTTAACCAGTTCCCGGCTTTACCTCCTCCCGGCGTAGTATGCAACAGTATCTCGCCTCCCTTCCTGTATTCAATAGGAATACCCATACCTCTCTCGTGGAGAGAAGTAATCACACGAATATGTTATGTACTATTCTATCACTCCCGAGATAGCGTTCCAGGAACTCTTTCCATGTGTGATGTTCCGGATCTGCGACCCAGCAGCAGAAACGGGTGAATTGTGTGAACACGCCAATTGAATTTTCAGGTTGTCTTACAGTGTAGAAATCCATCAACCACGGGCTCCACAGGACTCCCGAACGACAAGCTCCGGTTCAAGGATTGTTCGCACTTCAGCTTCCTCGTGATTGATTAATGCCATAATCTTTTCCATGGCCAGGGTGCCGATTTTTTCTGTCGGCTGCCGGATAGTCGTCAGAGTAACCGGTGAATAACAACTGCGTTCAATATCATCAAATCCGACCAGTGCCACATCTTCCGGTATCCGTAGGCCTTCCTCCAACAGTGCTTCCTGAAAGCCCAGTGCCGTCAAATCGTTATACGCAAAGACGGCAGTTGGCCGATCCTCTCCATCGGCAAATTCTTTGCCGATGGAATAACCCGACTTGTAATCATGCCATTCACCCTCGAAAGGAGAAAAGAAAATGTAGTGATCCCGGTACTCTTTCCCATGGGATTGCAAGGCATTCATGTATCCCTGCTTTCGTTCCTCTCCCAGAAGATTCCCGGGCTCTCCGGCGAGGAAGCCAATGTGATCATGCCCTAATCGGATAAGATGTTCGGTGGCCAGATAGGCCCCCTTCGCCTGATCGGTGCCCACATGATAGATGTCCCTGTCCTGCACATACGAGACCACCACATAGGGGAAATGCTTTCGATGTAAATGGCGTATCGGATTTGTGGTGCGATAATCGCGGGTCATGGATGCAATTACCAATCCGTTGACCCCCAGTTTCATATATCGGCGAATTTGATGTTCCTCTCTTTCCATTTCGCCGTTTGAATTCGAAAGCATCACGGCGTATCCCTGCGCGGAAGCTCGCCTTTCAACTCCTCCGACTATCATGGAAAAATAGGGACTTTTCAGATCGCTGAGAACCAATCCAATCGTTTTATGTTGTGCTATTTTCACACCGTTGGGTCCTTCAGCCACATAAGTGCCCTTCCCGGTCCGGCTATATAATACCCCTTTGTTTATGAGCTCTGATATCGCTTTCTTCACAGTAATGAGACTGACATCATGCTGTTCAGCTAATTCCCGCTGGGAGCCAATCTTATGTCCTACTTTGAGTTCTCCCGAACGTATCCGGAGCAGAATGTCGTCGGCAATCTGTTGATATAGTGGGGTAGGATCCTGGAAATCAATACTCATACGAAAATTTCTCCTTTTTCATATTCCTGATTCTATTGAGAAAACGCCTCGCCCCGAAGATGCCTTTGGCAAAGAAATCCCGTGACGACGGGACAAAGGGCGCTCCGAAGGAGAGCCTCTGCTCAGAGGCCGCCCCAACGGTCCGAAGGACTTCTTCGGAGGAACCCTGCGGGACAAAGAACGCCTCGAAGAGATCCCTCTGGGACAGAGAAAATAGAAATTCTATCTACCAGAATACCGAAATACATTTTGCGTGCATGTTATATTCATAATAACCATAAACAAATTTCAGCCTCCTGCATCAGGCTCATGTTTTCTAAACACTCTCATTCCTCTGAGGTTGTTTACTGTCTTAGTTTTGTAATATTGAGATTTATAATAAAAACCACAGTCTGTCCCGATGTGCACGCACCTCAAATAACTCACTACACATTTATTAATTGTTTTAAGCCATCTGTTTCCGTATTCTGAACTGGCAAACGCAAAAGAAAAATTTTGTTTATAATACTATAAAAATCAAGTAAAAGATTTACCTCACAGAATTCGGTTTTATTCAGGCTCCGATTTCCACATGTTCCGATCTACGCTGGCCCGTGCGCTGGAGAGCATTTGCTTCAGGCTGACAGCAGCTCCATTTCGGTTTTTACTCTCATCGGCGGCTGCCATGAATGCATAGATCTCCAGGGTTTCTTCGGGCTCTACCGGCGGAACTCCGGTGGTAAAAAATTCAATAATATGCACTACCAGTGCCTCATATCCCTGGTAGGGACCCACTTCGGAAATCCCCTGCGTGCCAAACGCCGTTCCGCCATATCCTGTTTTTCCGGATCGCAAGCCCATAAAAACTCCGACGCGACCGTCACTCCAGACTCCGACAGTCACATCAGTGCTGTCTGTATATATCCTGGTCACCTGCTCACACCCGGTCCCCATGACAGTAAATAATGTTTCCACCCCGTGGATACCGTACCAGAACAAATCCGGATGGCTCGGTTCGAGCGCTGCGGGGCTGTAGGTAACTGCCCGCTGCACCGGTCCGATTTCCCCTTTCCGGATTGCCTGGGCATGAGGCATATATCGCAGGGAAGAGGATGAGAAAACCGGAACATCATAATATTCGGCTGCCTCATAGATGGCCACGGCGTCTTCCAATGATGCAGCCACCGGTTTATCGACGAACAGCGGCTTCCCCGCTTCGAGCACCGGTAACGCCTGTTCCAGATGGGGCCGGCCGTCATTGGTCTCCAGTAATACCATATCAACCATCGGGAGCAATTCCTGAATGGAATCGACTATCTTCACCCCGTACTGCCGTATTTCTTCGGTATATGCCGGTATCCGGTTCACACTGGATTCGATATCCGGACTCCCGTGGGGATAGGCGGCAACCACCTGATAGTCGGACATCAGCTCGGAGGCGTCCGGATTGTTCAGGATTCGGGTAAACGCAATACTATGAGACGTATCCAGACCGATAATACCGACCCGGACGAAATTTTGCCCCGATTGAGCCAGCAGAAAAGCACCAGGGAAAATAATCCCAACGACTAGCAACCAGCGTAGCGTTTTCGACATATTCTCACTCCATACATTATGTCTTCCGGATGAAACGAAAATTCGTGGTTTATATCATAGGCTCCCATCCTAATTCATACTCTCGTGTCCAGAGATCTCTGGCGTCAGGGGCATTGCGAATATGTCCGTTCTCCGGATTGCACTCCAACGCCTGCCCTGTGCGTTGGGCGATATTCCCAAGGAGGACGAGGAGCGTGCTCTTGTATCCGCCCTCGATATCGGAATTCGGGCGGGTGCCGTTCCGGATGGCGTCCAGGAAATCGGTGAAGTGCACGGCATCCCGGTCAAATCCGGGACCGGCGCGATCCACGTCTTCCCCACGTGCACTTACTTCTGTGACCACCTGGTTCTCCAGATCGTAAATGGTATACCCGCTGTCCAGCAACCGCAGAGTCCCCTTCGCTCCATGAAAGGAGGCTCCGAAACCGCCGTCTATTCCACTGGGATTACAGGAGAGTCCTTCCCAGGTGAGCGCTTTTCCATCACCAAACTCCATACTGATGGTCTGGGTATCCGGCGTCTCCCAGTCATCATCGAATCGGTACCGGCCTCCGGCGGAGGTCACTTTGGTGGGATACTCTGCCTGAAGTCCCCATCTGCAGAGATCGATGGCATGAGTCCCGTTGTTTCCGGCTTCTCCCGTTCCCCATCGCCAGAACCAGTGCCAGTTATAATGGATAATATTATCTTGATACGGGACGCGTGGAGCCGGCCCCTGCCAGAGATCGTAATCCAGCCACTCGGGTACCGGCACCTGTTCTCCGTGGCCGATAGAACCGCGGCTGCTGGCATACCATCCTCTGGAATAGTATACTTCTCCGATCGCCCCGTCCTGCAATCGCTGCATGGCTTCGATCACGAAGGGCCAGGAACGCCGCTGATTGCCCATCTGGACTACCCGGTTCTGTTCTCTGGCTGCCCGGACGAGCATCTCTCCTTCGTGCGGAGTGTGACAGCAGGGTTTTTCCACATAGATGTGTTTCCCCGCCTGAATCCCCTGAAGGGCCGCAGGGGCGTGCCAGTGATCCGGTGTGGCGATAATCAGTGCGTCGAGAGACTGGTCATCCAGCATTTCCCGAAAATCTCTGACGCCCTTCGGGGCGAGCGTTTGTATTTCCTGGACTGTATCGACTGTTTTCTCGATGGCACGCCGGTCGACATCACAGATGTACGTTACCTCTGCATCTTCCAATCGGGCAAACCCGCGCGCCAATGCATGACCACGACTGTTCGTCCCCATGACTCCAACCTGCAGCCTGTTGTTGCTGCCCCGGATACTTCCATATCGGGCAGCGGGAAAGGCGACACCTATCCCGATTCCGGCTGCACCATATGTCAGGGTGCGTAAAAACTCACGCCGCGAATGGTCTGTACTCTTCATTGATTCTCCTCAAGTATGTTTTTGATGCTACTCTTATTTTTCCCCGGTTTCGGGCCACTCATAGCAGCGACTATCCTCTTCACACATTCCATTCAGCAGAACAGGATCCAGTTCATCTTCTTCCCAACCTCAGCTCATGTACGGAACGCCTTTCGAAGCATTTCGATACTCCGGGGCACTGCCGATTCCGCCTGTTCGTTCCCTTCGAACTCCAGGGTGACATACCCGCTGAATCCAGCATCGGAAAAAATACCGGCGATACGCTCATAATCCAGGTCCAGGGAGTACCATACACCCCCACCATAATACGTCTTTGCAGAGATCAATACCGTCTCCGGTGCGATTTGCTCGAGTTGCCTATATGTATTCTCGCGGAAATTCCCGGTATCAGCGAGCACGCCGAGCCAGGGAGAATCGATGGCATTCACGATGTGCAGAACACCCTCTGCTGTCGATGTTAATCCCCAGTGATTTTCCAGCGCCATAATAACTCCGTACTTTTCGGCTGCTGGAATGCATTGCTCGATGGACTCAATACACCATTGGAATGCGTCATCATCAGTATATCCGGAGATTGGCGGCTCCTTGCCTTCCAGTTCCATGAGCCGATCAAAGGATCTGACGGTTCCCCACCTGCCCGAGTTCAACCGGAGAGCCGGAATGCCCATTTCATGCGCCAATTCAAGACAGTGAATGGTATGGTCGATATGCTTCTGCCGCTCTTCGGCGTCGGGTGAGACAAAATCCTGATGGATGGAGAGACAAATTAAATTCACTCCATTGAGAAACGCATGACGCTTCAGTGTCCGAAGGTACGAGGAGTCTTCACTGGCCATCTGGCGGTGTAGCACGTCCACGCCGCTTACGCCGATTCGGGCGGCTTCGTCAATCACATATTCGACAGGGACCTTTTTCGGGGTGAAATGCCAGTAGGAATAAGTGGAAATACTGAATCGGACGCCTCCTTTTTCTTCCGCCAGTCGCACATCAGATTCCAACACACGGTTCCCCCGGCCATGCACCTGTCTTATGAGCCCCAATCCCAAACCGGTTGTCCCGAGCATACCTGCTGCTTTCAGAAATGATCGCCGCGAGAACAGTGATCCGGTGGTTCCTGATGGCTGATCTTCTTCCTGGATCATGTTGCCACCTTCATATTTTCCGGATCCCATGCCACAATCCGGTTCTCCCGGTACGCCGTATTGGTGAGGACCGCCGGAGCCGCTGCACGGAAGCCGAATACCGAGTCCTCGTACACCGGTGTCCCTTCCCGGACAGACTCAAAGAAATAAGCAAGATGATCGTGCTGATCGTTGTACCCGTCCGGTGCGCGATAGGTGGTGGATTCATCCATGGGCGGATCCACCGCCCGGGTGTGGCTGGCCCGCCACTCCCGGGCAAATTCCTGCTGCACTTCCTCCGACCAGGTCCGCACCGAGTTATATCCGCGGAGGACCTCATTCGCACTCGGGCCTCTTCTGGGAGCGCGGGTGAGCGTCACCGAATTGCCAGTGATCTCCAGAGCGCCCTCATCGCCAATGAATCGGAACATGGATCCGCCGCCGCTGCCGTCCTCGAAATTCGTCTGTAACGACAGTGTGAACTCGGGATGGGAATCCGTCTCCTCGTAGCCGCACATGCCGACCATAATGTCCGGGACCTCCCGTCCGTCATGCCAGAATCGCAAACCGCCTGTTGCCATAATTGTGCTCGGCCCATCGGAATCAAGCACTTTATGGATTGCAGTAAACAGATGGACATAAAGGTCGCCCGGGATACCGGTGCCGTAATCCCAATAGTTTCTCCACCGGAAGAAGCGGACGGGATCAAACGGCCGGTTCGGGGCGTTCCCCAGAAATCGCTGCCAGTCGATGGTTTGCGGTGAGGCGTCCGGCGGAATGGAATATTGCCAGGCACCAATAGAAGAGTTGCGATTATAGCGCGCTTCCACCAGATTCAATTCCCCGATGGCGCCGGACCGGTACAATTCCCTGGCTTTCTCATAGAGAATAGAACTCGCATACTGGCTGCCAACCTGGAAGACCTGCTTCGTGGTACGCTCCGTCTGGATGACCTGCGATCCTTCTGCAATATCCTGGACCATCGGTTTTTCACAATAGACCGCTTTTCCCGCGTTCATGGCATCCATGGCAATCCGGGCATGCCAGTGGTCCGGTACGCTGATGATAACCGCATCCACATCCGATCGCTCCAGAATCTCCTCATACTTCCGGGTCGTCTCCACCTGCTTCCCAAACACTTCCCTGGTATGAACCCGCCGTGAATCATAGCAGTCGGCCGCCGCAATCAATTCGACCCCCGGCACCTGAAGGGCGGTTTCGGTATCAATAAACCCGATAATACCCATCCCGATAGTCGCCAGCCCGATGCGGTCATTGGCAGAGACCTGTTGCGACCGGGACGGCGGTTGCAGAATCTCAGCCTGTGCCCGCTTTGCTGCAGCCGGACTCACAGAAAGCCCCGCCATCCCCAACGTCGCCAGCTTCAGAAAATCTCTGCGTGATGGAGATTCGTTCATGGCTTGCTCCTTTGTAATAGCGAACTTGTTGAGTTATGTTTTACACACCGTCTCTGCTATGTGATAAATAAATAAGAACGATTTATGTCGCCGGATCACGGCATTATCTGTCTTGAAAACAACGAAATACAAACCGAGGTCTGGTTCTCTTTTCTTCTCATTTCTGTTCCGGATGCTATAAAATGGCTACAGAATGGTTGTAAGTCAAGATATGATTGTCCGGGAAACCAAAACACCAATTATCCGGAGGCGCTATAGAAGCCACGGCATACCAGAGATTACACTGGCCTGACCGGCCAGACTTAACACTTTCACCCGCCCGGGAGAAGAATACTCACACTCACATCAACCTGTACCTTTCTTGTGTCTGTGGATTCGATCTCCAGGACCGCGCTGTACTCCCCCGGTTCCAGTTCGGTGCGATCCACAGTTACCTCCACTTCCTGCGGGTGGCTTGCAACTTCCCCGGACGCAGGACTCACACTAATCCAGTCCTTGGAGGTGGTTATCTGATAGGCGAAGCTGCGGTTTCCGATATTGGAGATCACAAACGATAAGGTTGAATAGACGGTACCAAATATCAATTCCGATTCCGAGACGTCGAGATACGGTCCGTTGACTTTCATTGACACGGGAACAGTGACGTCCTCTCCGTCAGAAGATATCGTAAAAGCGGCCGTATATTCCCCATCATCCAGGTCAAAACGAGTTACCGTGGCCTGTAAGTTCGTATCTGCCTTGTGTGAGATCCCAGAGGAAGGTGACACTTCCAGCCACTCGGGCATCTCAGAAACACGCCACTGGAATGATTCGCTGCCGGGATGGGACACCGTAAGGGTAAGAGACCGAAAGGCTATCCCGAAATCCAGGGATTCCGGAGACACAGACAACCCGGTTTCCTCAGGCTCTGTAATTAGGCCGCAGGCTGATAAAAGCAAACCGCATATCGCCAGATGAATCCGAAACCTTTTACATCCAGGGCTCCGGGCCAGGATCTCTCTCATACACTCTCTCCTCTGTCAGATTTTTTCCATATTATGCATAATATAGGTAATACAGCCGCTCATCACCAAACGTTGGTTCATGCCGATCCCACGGAAAGAGACATAATCCCATTTTGATACCATATCGTTCGCACGCATGAACACCTCGCACAGTCGCTGTCCTTTCCGTAGCACTTCTGCGGCGTATAAACACGTATCACTTCCGACCCCGCCTCGAAACCGCAACTCCGACTCGGTCCCTTATTCCACAGGCAGCAGGAGCGTGGCCCTCACCGGAAAATGGTCGGAGGGATAGCGGCCCTGCTGGTGATCCCTGATGATTTCTGCCGCTTTTACCTCTATGAATGGCTGCACAAACACATGATCAATTTTTGGGCCGGTGGTACGACCTTTGAAACCATTGAAGGTTCCTACACGTTCGGCATTTGGGTGCAGCACTCGATAGCTATCTGTAAACGGAATGGGATTAATGGTTTGATTGGAAAAAATACCGCCGGGATTCTGTTCCCCTTTCAGGTACTTAATGACCGGATTGTCTTCGCCCGCATTAAAATCACCGGTAATGATCACGGGATCCCGGGTGCCCCTGTCCTGGATGCGGCTGATGAGTGAGGCCACACTGCGCTCCCGGGAGTACTGGGATTGATGATCCAGGTGGAGATTATACACGTAAAAGCCCGTTCCGGTGGCCATTTCCCTGAACCGGCCCCAGGTGCAGATGCGGGTGATCTCATTCCCCCAATCCGTGGATCCGGGAACCCGGGGCGTCTCAGAAAACCAGAAGGTATTGTGCTCCTCTACCATGAATCGGGTGGTATCATAATACATTGCAGAATATTCTCCCTCGGTCTGTCCGTCATCCCGACCTACGCCGATTTTCCGGTAGGCAGGCAGCGCTCTCAGCAGCTCCTGAATCTGAAAATGCAACGCCTCCTGTACTCCAATCAGATCCGGACGGTACTTGCGGATCACCGCGGCCACCAGATCCTTCCGGTTCTCCCAGCGATCCGAACCGTCGTCTGCCGTCCCATATCGGATGTTGAAGCTCATCACGGAAATCTCGATGGTTCGGACCTCAACTTCATCTTTCAGTGCCGGTTCCTGCGCTCGTCTGCCCCACGAACAGGCGGTGAGCAGTATCGTCAGCGCGAAAACCATACTTATGAAATACCAGGTGAATTGACTTGTATACATACATCACTCCGGAATAATTCACACAAACATTCAGTTCCATTTCGGGAGAACAACTAACACTGCCCCCACAACTCATCGATGCTCTCCATTTGCCAATATAACAAACTTATGGTTCTTTTTCTTCATTCCGGTTGCTGAGTGACGGATATTGTTGTTTAAAGCGGGCAAACATTATTTTGAGAAGATCCAGCACTCCCCGGAACGCATCCCTGGTTAAATCCACCCGCCGGGTCTCCTGATAGTTCCAGATCACCGGAACCTCACGGATTCGATATTCCATGCGCTGGGCCACGAACAGAAACTCAGTATCGAACCCACTGCTCACACTGGGAAAATCAATGGTGCCAATAGCGTTGATATCATACACCACCAGATGATCCAGGATCGCCAGAGCCGCAGCGCGCGTGAAGGCTTTGAATCCGCACTGGGTATCTCCAATCCGCAGTCCCAGGAGCAGCCGGTGGAGCACCACATGCCCCAGGCTCAACACGTACCGACCCGGAGGTGCTCCCTCCCTCACCAATCCTCTGCTGCCAATGGCAATATCCGCTCCCTTCGTGAGCGCATCCATGAGCTTGTTTGCTTCGATAATGGGTGTCGCCTGATCCATATCCGTGAACATCACCCGATTCATTCCGGCGGCCTGGATGCCAGTGATGATCGCAGCCGCCTTGCCCTTATGCTGAATCCTGAGAACCCTGTCAGCAGTATGATGCGCCAGCTCATAGGTCTCATCCTCGCTCCCGTCATCCACAACCAGCAGCTCCGTTTCGTACTGCTGGCGCTCCAGCCAGCGACTGACCAGGTCAAGTTTCCCCGCCCTGATGGCATGCGCTTCATTGTATGCCGGAATAATAACACTCAGTCCGAAATCCATAGATAATCCTGTGTTGTCATAATGTCCATACCAACCGATGATCTATTGCTTTGTGGTTTTTCATCCTGTAAATCCTGTGAATCCTGTCTAAAAAGAACGGACAGGATTGGTTCCACCCCTGCCCACTGCCTACTGCCAACTGCCTACTGCCAACTGCCAACTGCCTACTGATCCCCCTCCAACTCCGTCTGTGATTGGAACCACTCAACCATCTCCGGGTCACACAGTCCCGGAACCCGGGTGAACAAATTCGCGGTTCCGCAGGCGACCCCCAGCTGCAGCAGGTCCGGAATTGACCGATTTCGGGCAAGTCCCGCCGCCGCCCCTCCCACCAGTGCATCGCCGCACCCCACGTTATTCACCGGAGAGCCATCAATCGCTGCCACACGCGCGGACCAGATCTCCCCCTCCCCACTCACGGCAATCGCGCCTTTCGCGCCTCTCGAAACCACGACCAATGCGATACCCGACCGGATTATTTCCTGGGCGGCGTCCACAATTGCTTCCGGGCCTGAGAGGTCGGCGTCGACTAACTCCGCTAATTCAGAGACGTTCGGCTTAATCATGAATGGCTTTGCCACTAATCCTTCTCGCAAGGCCGATCCGCTGGTATCCAGTATCACACGGGCTTCGCTGGCATGACAGGCATCCGCCAATGTTCTATAGGACCCCTCATCCGCTCCCGGCGGCAGGCTGCCGGCCAGCACCACGATATCGTTGGGCTGTGCCAACCACCGGATATCCCCGGCCAGGCTTTCCATATCACTGTCATTCACCGAAAAACCGGGAGTCCGGATGTGAGTGGTGGAGCCGTGCGTCCGATCCGAAAGGGAAATATTGGTGCGGGTTTCGCCCGGCACTTCACGAAGGCGGATCTCCATCAGCTCCGACCGGAGTTTTGAAAACACAGCAGCAGTCTCTGCGCCCATAAGCCCCAGGACAGACACCTCGGTCCCCAGTGATGTCACGGCGCGCGCCACATTCACGCCCTTCCCGGCGGGATAGCGGCTGGTGGAGTCCGCCTGATGAACCCTCCCGGGCTGCAGATTCTCCACAACAATCACGTTGTCGATGGCCGTATAAGGGGTAACGGTAATGATGTTCGGCATGATTAATCGAAATACAGGCCGGAGAGCCGGCTGAGCGCAGAGTCCAGTTCATGCAGTCCCAGATATCTCGCTTTCCGAAACACCTCTTTCTCCTGGAAATACACCAGGATCACCGGAACCGTGAACACATTGAATTCAGCGGCAGCAGCCGGAATGTGTTCGAGATTGACATAATGAAATTGTATACGAGGAAATTTGTGTTGTAATAAATGCTGCACTTTCGGCTTTAACACCGTGCATACCTGACAATCAGGAGTGCTGAAATAGAGCAGCAGCGCCTCATAAGAGGTAATCAGCTGTCGGATACCCCGGGGAGAACGAACCACCTGCTCATCAGATGTAGGCTGTATATTATCCATGGAGTTAAATGTAACACGGGAAAATGTGGGTTGCAAAGCATTGCACAATTCCGGAGCCTGGGTTGGCTATTAAACTGAGCACCTCTTCCGCCGCCGAACATTTTCAGAATCGGTGACGGTTCATGTTCCGATCATTCCATAGCCTGCCCCGTTCCGTAATAGCGTTCGAATAAGAAGACCCGAAGCAACAAAAAGCGTTATGGCAATTGGAGATCCAAATGCGATCGTTATTCGGTGAAATGCGGGATTTAACATGTAAAGTGCGACATTTGACGCGTGATATATGGCATTTACCGCATGAAATACGGCATATGAAGCGTTATATGCGATAAATAACGCTTCATATGTGGCATTTGAAACTTCAAATTCATTATAAAACCGCAAGACACCGGACAGCCCGAGAGGTGGTGCGATGCCTCCAGTGGGTGTGGGAATTCTTGGGATATTCACTGCCGTAAATATCCAGGAAACTGACAAAACATCCCCCACCAGAGCGCTTGGAAAGGCACTGTTTTTAGTCCCGGAGGGACGGAAATATGCAGTTTGCCTTTGGCTATATCGCCCTCCGGGGCTTGGGGCCTGATGGGACATTGGTTGCGAGAAATATATTGCCCCTCACGGGGCATGCCCCACCTGAGCGCCTGGAGATGCAAGGTTTCAGTCCCGTAGGGACGACATATTTCTAGGAAATCCGTCCCCAAACATCGCAAGTCCCTTTAGGGACGAAATATGGTTCCCTTCTGCTTTTACCTCATCTCTGCTAAAAATATCTGAAGAATGTCTTTGCCATCTGCCCCGCTCTATCCCACTACTCTCCCCCAAGCACCAATAGAACAAAACAATTGGGATTATTCTATTAACTTTCGTGATCTTGCTTTAAGAAAGTATACTTATTCTTCTTTAAATTTAAATAATTAAGATATCCGTTATTTATAAGAATATGGCTATCTGACTATTAAATTGCCTCAGTTTTTGTGATTGCGCTGCCCATCGGCGCCCAG
>CAYPST010000049.1:0-28999 GCA_964413425.1 uncultured bacterium | reverse complement strand
GTTTTCCCTAAGTACAGCGATACTTCGCGAAGCTCGTATCGCTCAACTTAGGTTTTATATTATTACGCTTGCTCCACAAAGTGTACTCACTTTTCTTTATGTTTGAATTATTAAGGTATCAATGATTTATAAGAATTTTATGCCGCATTACTGTAATTATATTTTGTTTTTTCAATCTATTGAGAGTGTTTAGAAAACAGCAAGTCCCGGCAAACCGGTGCGCCCGGCGTACACGGATGAGATACCGAACATAGTTCCCAAAAATTTTCGGGATCCGGGAGCCAAGTGGTCATGTGTTCTTTGCCCCGTCCCGAAGGGATCTCTATGAGGAAGGTTCGTGCCGAAGGCATCCCTGTGGGAAAGGACTCCTTTGGAGGATCTCTTTGCCGAAGGCCTCGAAGAGACTCCCCCAACGGGATCCCTTCTGGGACTTCGGAGCATCCCTTCGGGCGAGGGTTTTCTGCATAGACTCAATCTATTTGTGGTAATTCGTGTCAATTAGTGGTTTCTATAGTAGTCTCATTGTTTTTTTTCGCATAGTAACACCGTACCCAGTGCTCCGATTCCAGCTCTTCCAGCACAGGTACGCGGGTTGCACAGTCGGCCCGGGCAACCGGGCATCTGGTATGAAACCGGCATCCGCCGGGCATATGAATAGGCGAAGGCACATCTCCCTGCAGAACTATCTGCTGTTTACGCACTGACGGGTCCGGTACCGGCACCGCACTCATGAGGGCCCGGGTGTACGGATGTAACGGATTATGAAAAATAGCATCCCGCGTTCCCAACTCCACAATTTTGCCGAGATACATCACGGCCACCCGATCACTGATGTATTCCACCACACTCAGATCATGGGCAATAAAAAGATACGTTAAGTTGAATTTCTTTTGCAAATCTCGCAACAAATTGATGATTTGCGCCTGGATGGACACATCCAGGGCCGTCACCGGTTCGTCGCATACAATAAATTTCGGTTCAACGGACAACGCCCGGGCGATGCCGATCCGCTGGCGCTGGCCGCCGGAGAATTCGTGGGGATACCGCTGGCGATATTCGGGCGCAAGGCCCACTAATTCCAGCAGTTCCCGAATCCGATCCGTGCGCTGATGCGGCGGGACAATGTCGTGGATCTGCAGCGCCTCTCTTAGCATACTGCCCACACTCATCCGCGGATTTAATGAATTATAAGGGTCCTGGAAAATGATCTGCATATCTTTACGCAACCGCTGCAGACTACGAGAATCCTGGGCCAGTAAATTCCGGCCATCGAAAAAGATCTCGCCGTCCGTCGGTTCGATGAGCCGCAGCAGGAGCCTGCCTGTCGTGCTTTTCCCGCAACCGGATTCTCCGACCAATCCCAGTGTCTCTCCCCGTCGGATGGTGAAGCTCACTCCATCCACCGCTCTGAGAGAGGCCCTCGATCGACGGAATATCCCCTGTTCGACCGGGAAATGTTTCGTGAGATGTTGTACCTTTATCAAAATATTGTTATCGCCGCTTTTCCCAGTATGCATAGCATCCGGTAATGGAGTATCCGTTTAATATATGATATTCTCTCTCATATAAAAGTTCGTCTTGAAGATTAATATATAATCGGACACGGTCGGATTAAATCAACAATTCGGATTACGGAAGATTATTTTTGGTGCAGGCAGAGAACCATTTGGTTTTCTGTGGCATTGCCAATCACAGGTGCTCACTACTTTTCAGGGAAGATGGCCGAGGACGCTCCGACAGCCATACTTTCGATCCTGCCAACAGATTACGCGATACGCCATCTCCCCGGGGAGGTTTTTCTCAAACAGGTCCTCGTCATCAGGATACCGGTGCCTCACCGGATTTCGACCCGGCTCTGATTACCGATCACAAATCGATGGGTTTTCGGTTTGGGCGTGGCTTTCACGATCTCAGCTTCTTGGCCCAACAAACTGCTCTCAATCCGGAGGTCCACCTCTTCAATCCGACAGCTGTCCAGGATGATACTGTACTCCACTTCGCTGTTCCGAATTACTGTATTATTGTATATTGAAGTGTAGGGTCCGATATAGGTGTTCTCAATCCGGCAATTTTCTCCGATAATCACCGGCCCTCTGATATTGGAATTAATAATCCGGGCACTGGGAGCGATCTCGGCGCGGCCGAGGAGAGTGGAGTTTTTATCGATGCTCTGATCCACGTAATTCGACTGCAGATTATCCAGGATGAGCCGGTTTGCTTCCAGCAAATCCAGCGGCTTCCCGGTGTCTTTCCACCACCCGGTAATCTCGGAGAAACTGATGTGGTAATCCTTCTTCACGAGATACTGATGCGCGTCAGAAATTTCCAGTTCCCCCCGGTCACTGGGGGAAATGTTATTCACTGCTTCAAAGATGTGAGAATCATACAAGTAGATTCCCGACACCGCATAATTACTTTTGGGCACCTTGGGCTTTTCCTCGACCCGGACAATCCGGTTGTCAACGATTTCCGGCACGCCGAATCGTTCGGGATTCTTCACCCGGGCCAGGACCAGATGACAGTTGCTCCCCGCAGCACGGAATTCTTTAATGAACTGTGTAATGCCGCCCACCACCATGTTATCGCCCAGATAGAACACAAACTCATCGTCCCCGATAAACTTTTCGGAAATCTTCACCACATGCGCCAACCCCAAGGGGTTTTCCTGTGGAATATAAGTAATATTTACCCCCCAGGGACTCCCATCCCCGAGCACATCCTGTACTTCCGAGGTGCCCGCGTTGATCACAATCCCGACCTCGGTGATACCTGCCTCCCTCACATATTCCAGCGCATAAAACAGGATCGGCTTATTGGCCACGGGAATGAGATGCTTGTTCTGGGTATGGGTAATGGGCCGCAGACGGGTGCCCCGGCCTCCGGCCGTAATCAGTGCTTTCATAGTGCTCCGTTCTCTGACATTTTTGTCTGTTAATCAAATCGAATAATACTGAGGATTGACGATTACTTCAAACAGAATCATATCGCGCACCTTTTCGGAACCGGCAAACGCGAGGATGTCTTGTCTGATGCCATAACGAAATTTCGGAACGGAAACACCGCTCCTGTATCTGTGAGAAGGTATTCTTAAGGGTGCCTCTGTGTGGGGTGTTACGATTGCCTGATTAACTCTGACATGTAGGCTTCTACGCCCCCCATCTCCATCAGTTTCCGGGCGAACACCGGAATGGGATCGGCCGCGAAAGTGTGCTCAGTCCGAAGGTTAGTGATGCGCTGCTCTTCCACCTCCACCTTCAGCCGGTCCCCTGGTTGTATGGATTCGACCGCTGCCCGGGCTGTGAATGCAGGCAATCCTGAATTCAGGGCATTGCGAAAAAACACCGGAGCCAATCCTTTTCCAATGATGGCTTTGATGCCGATTTGCAGGAGTGCCCGCACAATATCTTCTCTCACAGAACCGTACCCGAATTTTTCGCCGACGGCCAGGATGTCAGCACTCCGGCATTGTTCCGAATCTTCCGCAGTAAAGTTCGGAAAAATTTCATCCTCAGAGATCGACTCGCCGGACAGCGAATATTCCGGTGTGAGGATACTATTCGCGTGAACATTGTCACCAAGAAGAAATGCAGTGCCTTCAATCACTTTCATGGTCGCTTTCTGACCTCCCCCTGTAACACGGCTTGCTTTGAGAGCTGATCCGCCCGTTTATTACGTGCACGCGGAACATGTTCGATCGTCCACTCGGGGAAATGCTGCAGGATAGTCATGGCTCGCCCGTACAATTTCTGCATCCGTGGGTTTTTTACCTGGTATTCACCGGTGATCTGTTTAACCATAAATTCACTGTCCGCAAAGATATACACCCTTTCCGGCTTGTATTTCCGAAGCAACTCACATCCGTAAATGAGCGCCCTGTATTCCGCCTCATTATTGGTCGCTTCCCCGATATTGTCGGAAAAACTTTCTATTTCCGAATCGTTCAGATAAATCACTCCTCCGATTCCGGCCTGCTTTTTCTGCGGCTGCGACGCCCCGTCAACAAACAAAGAAAAGGAGCGTTCTTCCTGCAGAGATTGAGATTGCAGCATCTCCGTCACCTGGCCACGCAGTTCAGACACCATTCGCTCGGAAAAATCAGGATATTCGTCCAGAAATTTTTGGACTGGCAAGTAATCGAAAATGGCGTTTATCAGACGGACAGCCTCGCTGGATTTCACTACGTTTTCCTTTGTGGTTTAAGATTCCGGGCTTTCAGCTTCGGTTATTAATTCTCTGGGATCAGAAAGCACTCCGCTCACTGCAGTTGCCGCAGCCGTTGCGACACTCCCGCTCCACACTTGCGTCTCCGGCTGGTACACTCGACCTCTGGATGTGACCAGGGTCCGCTCACCGGGAGGAATCCGGCCAATCCCGCTGTCCGGACAGGGTCCGCAGACGGGCGCAGTCACACTGGCACCCAGTTCGGTAAAGATACTCGCCAGCCCTTCGTTCACCATGCGCTGATACGTCAGTGGCGAACCGGGGATGATAATCAGTCTGACCTCCGGATGGATCTTTCGATATTTCAACACCCGGGTGGCCTTCCAGAGATCATCGATGAATCCGCCGGAACAGCCCCCGATGATGACCTGACCAATCGAAACATCCGTGCGGAGTGCTGAGACGCCATAGATCTTCTCCGGCGCATGAACCTCCTGTACCAGCGGCTCCAGCGTTTCCACATCGATGTCGATAGTCTCGCTGTATGTGGCATCATCATCGGGAAAATAGTACTGCGCTTCACGAGTGATCTCTTCTGACAGGTATTCCAATACCTTCTCATTCGGTTGCATTATCGCATTGAGCGCACCGAAATCGAGGGCCATATCCGCCAGGGTGAACCGGTCTCCCATGGACAGGTTATCAAGGGCACCACCCTGAAACTCCACGGCTCGTCCCGTTACTCTGGCAGCATCCAATTCGCGGAGTACTGCCAGGCCATAGTCTTTGCCAGTGAGCAGTTGGTCTGGTTCACCCGTAAAATTGACCTGGAGACTTTCCGGCACCTGAATCCAGATCTGTCCCAGGGTGAGAGCTATTGCCAGGTCCGTGCTTCCGACAGGCAATCCGAAAGCCCCCAGTGCTCCGAACGCTGCCGCATGTGCATCCGCACCAACCACCACATCGCCGGGAATAATCAAACCCTGATCGCTGAGTTGGAGATACGGAACGCCACCTTTCCCCGGACCGAAATAATTCCTGATACCATACTCTTTGACAAAATCCGAGGTCTGTCTAATCAACCGGAGTTGTTGGTCGCTGACACCCACATGATAATGTCCGGTGACCACCGCCACTTTCCCGGAATCCGCGAGTTTCGATACTCCCATCTGCTTCAGGAACTCATAGGTGCCGGGCGCCGTGAATTCAGTGGCCGTCATCAAAGAAATGTCAGGATAAAGCAGATCCCCCGGCTTAACCACCGTGGTAGCAGTAGCGGCTGCCAGGGTTTTCTCGGTCATCGTCATGCTCATAGAACTTCGCCTCCGGAGATTACATTCACAAAACGCATATTAGCCAAGGATAAAACAGTCGAACATCCGGATCTTGTGAGCACTTGTCTCTTCTCTGCCCACTGCCCACTGCCCACTGCCCACTGCCCACTGCCTACTGCCTACCGCCTACTTCGCTGCTCATAACAGATTATGGCAACAACAGAGTAAGAGCTGTCAGGCCAACCCCGAACAACAGAGACTCCCGGTACACTTTTTTCGCCTGCTTTCGGATTTGCTGAAGCAGCGAGGCGTCTTCGATTTGTTCTTCCCCTTCATCCATATCACGCGACCCGCGTGATGCCAGGGCTACTCAGGTCTCCTCTTTCGCCTGGAATATCCCCAATCCGGCCAGATAAAAGGGTATTAAGAGAATAAGCCTCCACCACCGACTCGCATCAAAGATAAATCCCAGGCTCAGGAGCACAATTCCAATAAGGAGGGCAAACAGGCCGAAGCTCAATCGTTTTCGTTTTTCTACGGGGCCGATATTGGCCACATGGTCTGGTGTATTCATACGTGTTGAATATTTATCCTTTTAGCGATTGATTAATTCTCTGTCCCTTTCCCACCTCGGCAATGGATCCCACGTTCCACATGGCTCCACATGTCAGAGGGATGTCTCTGTGCAACTCAGTGGCAATTTATCCGGGAGAAGGGGCAGGGCTTTTGCGTTTTTGAATTTTTGAATTTTTGAGTTTTGGAGTTTTGGAGTTTTGACACCTATTCCAGCGCGCCCAGAGATCCATGTTCCCACTGCCTCTATAACTCTATCGCTGTCGTGCATATTTCCCCATCAACTGGCCTTCGGCGAGCACGTGCCCTTCCATGGCCTTCACCACATCACTCTTCTTCGCGCTCGGTCCCAGATCAAGCGTGGTATCCAGGGCATACAGTTTGAAGAAATAGCGATGGGTGCCGCCCGGCGGACAGGGACCACCGTAGCCATTTCTGCCAAAATCGGTCACACCCTGGACGGCGCCGCTGTCGAGCTTCTTATCTTTGGGCATATCTTCTTCCAGAGAGGATACCTCCGGGGACAGATTGAACAAGACCCAGTGCACCCAGGTTTTGCCGGGAGCATCCGGGTCATCAGAAATCAGGACCAGACTGTCCACATCCTCCGGGACTCCGGTCCACTCCAGCGGCGGCGAGACATCCGCTCCGTCACAGGTGAACTTCGAGGGAATCATCCCTTCGTGTTCAAATGCCGAACTCTTGATGGCAATTGCCATAGATTGTCCTTCCTTTCCAGTGCTTATTATCAATATGACTATTAACTTTGTTTACACGTCTTTTCCTGGCAGGGGACAGGACGGGCATCCCTCTCCTTTCGTGCCAAAGGCATCCCTACGGGGAAGGAGAGGGACCGAGGGAGGTTGTTGTCTCGCCATACCAACTCCGCCTTCATTTCCACTACCCCACAGCACTGTTCCCACCGTGTTCCTTTCCCCCCGGCTGAGTAAGATTAAGACTCATAAAAAAGAATATTCTTATTACTTGCTATTGTCAGAACAGTCAACGCAGTTCATTTATGTCTCAGATTGCCTATTCTTCCTCTCTGTTCTCTGGCAAAAAAGATTATCCTGTTCCAGATTCTTCTCCCTGCACTTCCAATCAGGTGGACCTGAAAGAATATCAAATATCAGCTGTACGTAATTAATCCCCCGCAACCCGCAGCACGATCTTACCCCTCACTCCGCCCTTCTCCAACCGGGCATGGGCTTCGGCGACCTCCGTGAGCTCCATCACCGAATCGATGACCGGCTCCAGCTGGCCGCGCTCAATAAGATTCCGCAGAGAATCCAGCGTGGCCCGGTCCCGCTGCAGAAACAGATAATGAATGGTGAGATTCAGCGGATTGGCTCCCCGCAAGCCGGTATCGGTCCCCACGATATTCACCATGCGGCCGTATTCCTTGATGACTTCCAGGCTCTGTTTCATGGTATCGCCGCCGACCGTGTCAAAGACCAGATCAACTCCGTCGCCGCCGGTCTCCTCCTGGACCACGTCGACAAACTCCTCATGCTGGTAACTAATCGGTAAGGCGCCCCACGCTGTAATCAGGTCTTCCATGTATTCGCTGCAGGTCACCAGAACCCGTGCTCCGGCAGCGCGTGCAATCTGGGCTGCCAGTGACCCCACGCCTCCGGCACCATGAATTAACACCGTTTCGCCCACTTCCAGCAATCCGCGGTTTATGATGGCGTCCCAGGCAGTCCCCCCTGCCAGCGGGATGCCGGCCGCCTCTTCATGGGACAGGTTGGCCGGTTTCCGGGACACAATGGATTCATGGGCCACATGATACTCGGCATAACTCCCGTGTCCGCCGCCAAAGATCTCCGGTGTATAATAGACTTCATCTCCCTTCCGAAACTCCATAACTTCACTTCCCACTGATTCCACAACCCCTGAGACATCATATCCAATCACTGCCGGAGGCTTCACCCCCGCCCATGAGCCGGCCTGCCGGATCTTATAATCCACCGGATTTACCGACGTCGCGTGCACCTTCACCAGCACTCCATCCGGCCCGGGCTCCGGTGTCGGTATTTGCTGTTGAGTAAAAACCTCGGGGCCACCGAACTTCTGTATCACCATCGCTCGCATTGCTCTTCCCTCCGGCAGTTGCCTGCGTTCAATATTTTATTTTTCCGTATACTGTTTAAGAATAAGGCTCAGACGTGACTATTTCAATCCGGCGTGTTTTCCCCGTTTCCCGGGCACTTCGACACAGATAACTCCCGATCAGGCGCTCCTCCTGAGCTGCTCAATATCGATCTCGTTCCGGCACTTCCCATTCTCCTCGTACTCGCCAATATTGGACAGCGTCGTTTCCGCAATGTTCTCCAGCGCACTTCTGGTGAAAAACCCCTGGTGCCCGGTGACAATCACATTCGGAAAGGTCAGCAGCCGGGCGAACAGATCGTCCAGAATCACCTGTTCCGACTTGTCTTCGAAGAATAACCCGGCCTCCTCTTCGTACACATCTAATCCCAGCGAGGCCAGTTTCCCGGTTTTCAGAGCATCGATAACCGCTCTGGTATCGATAAGCGCCCCCCGGCTGGTGTTAATCAGCATGGCCCCCTTTTGCATTTTGCTGATGGACTCGGCATTGATGATATGGTGCGTTCCCGACACCAGCGGGCAATGCAGCGTGATAATATTCGACTCCGCAAACAGAGTATCCAGCGGAACATAATCGACGTTGTACTGCAGGGCGTCTTCATTGGGAGCAGGATCATACGCCAGGATCCGGCAGCCGAAGCCGTGGAGAATCTTCGCCACCTGGGCGCCTATCTTGCCTGTGCCGATGATCCCCACCGTCTGCTGGTGGAGGTCGAAGCCCAGCAAGCCCTCCAGTGAAAAGTTTCCTTCCCGGACCCTGGCGTAGGCCCGGTGAATTTTCCGGTTCAACGCCATGATAAGACCGATGGTGTGCTCAGCCACGGCTTCCGGAGAATAGGCCGGCACCCGCACCACCGTCAGGTCGAGATCCCGGGCTGCCTCCAGATCCACATGATTGAAGCCTGCACTGCGCAAGGCAATCAGTTCCGTGCCCTGCCGGGCCAGGCTCAACAATACCCCGGCATCCAATTCATCGTTGACAAAAGCGCAGACACAGGGAAACTCCGCCGCCAGCGTGCTGGTTTCCCGGGTCAGCCTGGGTTCGTAAAACGTCAAGTCATGCCGGAACTCTGTATTGGCCCGTTCAAAAAATTCCCTATCATAGGATTTGGTACTGAATACGGCGACTTTCATCTATGGACTCCCACCATCTTGTTTATTTCTGTTTACCTGTTCTATAGTAAGAACTGCGGCGAAGAATTCAAACGTGGCAGTATACACTTTTTTTCATATCTTGTTATATGCACTGTCGGAAAATGCGCTTGCCGTATTCACCTGGCCAGCGCAAAAAGTTACACACCTAATCTCTCAACAGTATAAGGAATAGTGAGATGACTATACCATACAGAATCATAGGCCGCATTCATCCGGGAAAACCGGAGGCACCCAGAAAATACTACCCAGTCGTTCGCAGCCGGGGGAGGCGAAACACCCGGGATTTGGCTGAGGAGATCAGCCGCCGTTCCACAATGAGCAGTGCGGATACCATCGGTCTGTTCCAGGCACTGTTCCACATCATTTCGGAATACCTGCTGCAGGGATATGTGGTCGACCTGGGGGAAATCGGATCGTTCAGTGTTCGGGTGCGCGCCTCCGGTGCAGACACACCGGGAGAAGTCTCCCCACGCAAGATCCGGAACCTGCTGATCTCATTCCGGGCCAGCAAGCAGTTCAAATCGACCTTACAAAAGGCCGCCTTCCGGAAAGTGAAGGAATAGAATCCACGCCTGGTGAGACGGCTTTTACTTTCCCGGAGAATGCAGGACCTGGTGAAAGCATCCCATCACAAGGTCACGGGAAGGTTCTGAAGTTCACAAGACTGGTCTCCGCCCCTCTCAAAGGACAATTGAAAAGAGATGGCGATCTCTCTCTCCTCGTCTCAGGAGTGTTTCCGGTATTTCTCCTGACTGTCGGGTATCAGCCAGGTACTATTTTTTGCTACGGCTCCATAGCGCAAGGACCCCACCCTTTTGGCAAGGGCTCCGGAACGCCTTCCTCCTTATTCCGGAATTTCACTTTGGCCTTCTCTCTGGAGCTCGTATTTTTGACCGTTTGAATCAAACATCACAGTATAAGATTGTATGCCGAGAAATTTATGAGACTTCAAGCCTTTGTTGCAGTCCTGCTGATTCTGTTCGCCACCTGGTGTTCTCCTGACGGGGATCGATCCTCCGCGAGAAAGCCGACTCAGCTGATGATATTCGCCGCCGCCAGTCTGCAGGATGTGCTGACAGAAGTCGGGCAGGCATATGAAGAGTCTGATCCGGTGAATATCACTTACAACTTCGCCGGCTCCAACGTGCTGGCCCGGCAGCTGGTGGCGGCGCCGAAAGCGGATGTCTATCTCAGCGCCAGCGAACAGTGGATGGATTATGTCCGGAAAGCCGGTGTGCTGGCGAAAGATTCCCGCCGGACCTTTCTCTCCAATAGTCTGGTGGTGATTGCGAGCCGGAACAGCCGCTGGAATCTGACACGCCAGGCGGACCTGGCATCTCCGGAATACAAATACCTCTCCCTGGCCAATCCGGAGGCGGTCCCGGCCGGCCGGTATGCGAAATCCTGGTTGGAATCGATCTCCATACACGACGGGACGCTGTGGCACCTGGTAAAAGACCGTGTGGCTCCGGTCCCGCTCTGCTGCTGCTGGATGAACCCCTGGCATCGCTGGACCTTGCCCTGCGATATAAGATCCTGCCGTTCCTCCACCGGATCAAAGAGGAATTCCGGATCCCGATGCTAGTGGTGTCGCACGACCCGGTCGAGGTGCAGGCGCTCTGTGACGATTTGCTGGTGCTCAAACAAGGAGAAATCAAGGCTCGGGGCGAACCGCAGGCGGTGTTAACCGATCCGGAGGTTTTTCCGGTGGCCGACCGGGAAGGCTTTCAGAATATCTTTCAAGCGGTGATTGACACACATGAAGAGGAGACCAGTATCCTCCGGCTGGGAGATGATGATTCGCCGGTGCAGATCGTTACTCCCCGGGTGACCGGGTCGCCCGGAAACAAATTGCTGATAGGGATCGCGGCGTATGATATCATCCTGGGAAATCATCGCCCCGAAGGCCTCTCCGCCCGCAATATCCTGCCGGCTCGTATTACGGATATTCAATCGACCGGGACACTGAATCTGGCCACGCTCGCACTGGCACGGAGCGTTCCCAACCTGGTGGTGGAGGTCACCGAACGGTCCTGCCGGGAGATGGAGCTCACATCCGGCAAAGAAGTATACCTGATAATTAAAACCGCCTCCTGGAGAATACTGGAGGCAGGGGACGGATAAACATTCTTTCATTCACAGCGGAAGGGACACGGCTAACGACAAGGGCTGCTTCGGCGAACTTTTACCCGGTTTCCGGGCATTCACCGGCCTTCTAACTGATGCTCCACCCATTCCTCTACCGCTGTCTGCAGCATCTCAAACCACTCGGAAAAATCGGTATTGCAGGCAATGAAAGCGTCCCATTGATCGTCCGGGATCGAATTGAAATCTTCGGCCGAGTGAATCGGAAATTCACTGGAATCAAACATAGACTGTACATCCGTGAAATCGGTATACTCGTGCATAAATTCGGGCGTAAATAACTCATAAATCGGCACATTCCTGGTTTCCAGCAGGTGCCTGGCCTCCTCGGTCAGTGCGTCCATATTGTCCATAATTTCCTCAACACCCCGGAGCTCCGAATCCATATTATCCTCCCGATCGATTTAGTATTGGAATGCTTCCTGGAGCCTTCCTCCTATTAAAGTATCCAATGTCTTCCAGAGTTCAACTAATTTTTCAGAAGCGAAATACTTTCGAATACTCTGGAAAGGGGCGCCGCTGTAGCGATCTCTGCGTTTTCAACCTTGCCGTACTGTCGTCTATCTCTGTTGATACACCCGCACATAATCAATGAAATACTGCTGCGGAAAGATGCTGTCATCCACGCCCTGCTGTCCGCCCCAGGAACCGCCGACGGCCGCATTGATAATCAGATAAAACGGCTGGTCGAACGGCCAGACGGCGTCACCGGTACCTTCGTTTTCAAATGTAAAGTATTGCCGATCATCCACAAAGAAGTCGATCTTATCTGCATCCCACTCAATGGCATACACGTGGTAATTATCGTAAGGTGCAGAAACAATAATACTGTTTCCCTTGCTGGTGCCTTTCACGTGGTTGTAAGCTTCAGTATGGACATTCGCATGTATTCTGTCCGGGTCGAAACCCACGTTTTCCATGATGTCAATTTCCCCGCACGCAGGCCAGCCGACATCATCGATGTTTGTCCCAAGCATCCAGATGGCCGGCCACATGCCGTTCCCGGTGGGCAGCTTTGCCTTCACCTCAATGCGACCATACTGCCAGGTCGCCGTATTTTTCGTCCGTAAACTTGCCGAGGTATACTCATGTCCCTGCCAGCTATCCCGCCTGGCTTCGATGATTAAGGTGCCGTCTTCTACCCGGCCGTTTTCAGAACGCCGTTCGGTATAATACTGCAGCTCGTTATTGCGAATATATCCCACTTCGTATCCCCATTTGGTCTGGTCCGGCAGTCCTTGATACTCGAATTCATCGGACCACACCAGTTCCCATTCGGATTCCCGGGACTCCGAACAACCGGACAGCACAGCGATAAAAATGAACGGAATCAAGCAAAAGAACTTTCGCATAATTCTCTTCCTCGTCAGTATCACATTCCAATTACGATATTTGACAGGATTTACGGGATTTATCCCGAGGGATCCCATTGGGACAGGATAAACCTTTCTCTAAGGCTCCTTCGCCACAAAAAACCGGCTTGGTCTCAAAGTTCTTTCATTTTTTCATTCGTGAAAATTCGTGTCATTCGTGGTTTCAGATCAATATTTCCTCTGGATCGCCTTCTGTCCCTCCGGTTTCGGCATAAACATATCATCCGCGGTAATCCCGCACTCCTCCATCATCCGAATGCAGTAATCCAGGTTGCCGTAATTGGCATCCGCGTTATTGGTTCCGAAGGAAAACTTCACCCCGGCTTCCTTGGCACGTGTAATAAATCGGGCACTGGGTATTTTATATCGATCATTGATTTCGATGGCCACCTCGTTTTCCACTGCGGCATGTATCACCTGCTGCATTCTGGATTCGGTCCACAGCTGATCGTATTCACTCCGGATTCCTTCCGGCAGGAAGGTGGGATTCACGAACATATCAATGGGCTCCTCACTCAGCACCGAGACAATTCTGTCCACGTACATATCCATAAACTCCTGTGCGTCATCGATGTGCACAGTTTCCGGGCGCCACAGCTGGGTGCGCCGTCCTTCATCGTCGGTGAACGTCAGGGCATCCGAAAACACGTAATCGAACCGGGCAATCGCCTCTTTGGAAAACAGGTCTACCCATTCGCGTCCTTCCGCCTGCATCCCAAGGAAGATTGGCTGTCCTTCCATGCGTTCCACAAACTCGTAAATCCCCTCATCATCGGTAATCGGAAAGCCCAATCCGCAGTTCGGAGCAATGCCGTATTGAATCCCGACTCTCTGGGATTTGGTCAGCGCTTCCTCCAGAGAGAGGCCGCCTTTCACATGAATATGATGGTCGATAATGGGAAAGTTCGCAGCATTCAATTGGAGGAGTTTTTCGTAGGTTTCATCGATGACCGGAAATCGCGATGGATCCTCCGGCAGATCATCCGGCAACGGCTTCACCATAATATTTTTATAATACACCTGACTTCCCGGATCATGGCACTGGATGGCAAAGGTCCCGCTGGATAATACCCGTCCCTGCATATTTCCCGGCCGGAGCGGATCACCAGGTTCTACATAATCCACGACAGTCATCCCATTCAATTTCACCATAATACGATTGGCCATCACGATGATGTGCAGATTAAACCATTCATCATCCTGCACCAGTTGCTTATATACATTGCGCACTGCGTAAAGACTGGCGGTCTTTTTGCGCTCATAATAGGTCCCGGTTGGTTCCTGGGTGTTGTTGACCTGTATTTCGTACCCCTTCTCCGGCCAGCCTTCCTCCTGATATTCCGTATGAATGTAGATCCCGGAATTCGCCCCGTGGCGTGCCATGACATCGGCTTTGAATTCGAAATTCTTAAAATCCGCGTTTTCCACAGATCCGGTATAGAACAGATGGGAGCGGGGGCCGTCGCAAAAGATCATTCCATCCTGCACCTTCACCGAGTTCTTGTTTTCACTGGCTGTCCAGCCGTCCAGAGTTTCGCCGTCAAAGAGCGAAATCCATCCTTCTGCCGCTTGGCCGGAGTGGACAGCAATACCAAACACACATACCATAAAAATAAAGGACAACACATGAAGTGCCTTCTGCATGAGTCTCTCCCTCCTTAAATCTGTACAGATTGATTATCCGGCAAGTATCATTCATGTGTAGAATATAAAAGAATACCGGAGAGTTTGATAACGATTTTATCCTTAGTCCGAGAATCCGGTGACCGGATGGTGTCGATTTGCATTCTGGTAAGATATACCGTATATTTTTTAAAAAGGACATATATGGCTGATAGCATCGAATTCACAGAGAGAGCGAAAGAACAACTGGGAGACGTGGCCGCGGCTGAGATTGCCAATGGGTTTAATATAATCCTTGTGAAAATTGAGTCATTGGAGAAGCGTTTGGAAAGCCTGGAGAAGCGCTTCGAGAGCCTGGAGATGCGTATGGCGAGCCTGGAGACGCGTATGGAGAATCGTCTTGAGAGCCTGGAGACGCGTATGGAGAATCGTCTTGAGAGCTTGGAGAACCAAAGCATTGAACGGTTCCGGATCCTGAGTGGGCAGATTCAGACCATCCAGAATCGGTTATGGTATATCATGGGAACCATCGTCATTGCCTGTCTCGGTATCCTGGTTGGCGCCGGGGCGATGATCTACGCCGCACTTCAATTAATGAATTTATAACCTGCCGCTTTACCGATATTCAAAGATCTCTCTTTGCTCACGCTCGCAAGATCTCAGATCCGGGGCGAGTTTGTTGACATGCCGGATTCATAATTATTCCTGTTCGACTTTCCCGGCATCTCGGTCCATATATTCGGACGCAATTCATGGGGAATAATACCCAGGGCCGCACTATCCGGGAAATGTGGAATCAGCGTACACCTTTCGCCGTCCGATCTTCAAATTCCGGTCTGGGAATGAATTCCGGAGGATTCTCTTTGAGGAGGCGCCCCACTTCCCGGATGGCTTTTTCCAGCTGCGGATCCTGCTTTTTCACCATTTGCCCGGGATCTTCCGGCACCTGAATATCGGGTTCCACGCCGTGTCCTTCGATTAACCATTTCCCGTCTAAACCATACAACGCCAGGTTTGGTGTTGTAATACCACCCCCGTCAATCAAAGGAGGTGTGCCGCTGATGCCGATGAGGCCGCCCCAGGTGCGGGTGCCGATAAGCGGCCCCAATCCCGCCTGTCTGAAGAGATACGGGAACAGATCACCGCCGGAGCCGGCCCAGGCGTTAATAAGCATCACCTGCGGACCGGTCCGGGAAAGTGGAGAATACGGGAACGGCTTTGAATACCGGTAGCCGATATAGGAGGTCCTCGGTCTGTTCATGAGTTCAATAAATCGATCCGGGTACTGCCCGCCGGCGTTAAAACGTTCATCAAAGATGAGGCCATCCTTGTTAAACTGGGCCCGGAACTGCCGCACCAGTTCGGTCTGTCCGGATGTCCCGGTATTCGGAACATACACATATCCGACACGACCGTTGGTGGCTTCTTCCACTCGTTTGCGATTCCCCTCAATCCAGGCAAGATTCCGCAGGCTGGACTCGCTACTCAATGTCTCCACAAGCACTTCCCGTGCTCCATCTTTGGATGGTCTGTCATGAATAGTGAGCGACACGGTTTTCCCGGCCAGCCCCTGAAACGCTGCCCAGGGATCCTTGTCTATATCGACCGGAACGCCATTGACTGCCAGAAGGTATTCTCCCGGTTTTATGCCCGCTTTCAATAACGGTGATCGATCTTCCAGATCCCAGGGTGCCCCTTCGATGATGCGTTTAAAACGGTAATATCCATCGTCGATTTCATAATCAGCGCCTAACAATCCGACACCCCGAGACTCCGGGGACTCCATATCGCCGCCACCTCTGTAAGTGTGGGAAGCATTCAACTCGGCGATTAACTCGCCTATGACATAGTTGACATCCCAGCGAGTCACCGCATCCGCAAGTATCTCTCCGTATTGCCGGCGCATCTGCTGCCAGTCGACCCCGTGCATATTCGGATCATAGAAAAAATCCCGCATCAATCGCCAGGCGTCCGTAAACAGCTGCTGCCATTCCGCCTGCGGATCAACGGTCATCGCCAGCTCGCCGGTGCGAAGCGGTTTTTCGATGGTTTGATCAGGTGCTACATCGATAATTCCCCACTTGCCACTGCTCCTGGCAAGAATCTTTTCACCGCCTGCTGCAAGGATAAAAACATCCGCATCTCCAAGGATGACCTCTTCTTCGCGCTCTTCGATATCATAAGAAACGATTGCCGCTTTCTCCTCTTTGGAACCGGATCGGGGCATCCGGCGATAGAGCACTTTCCCGGAAACCGCCTGCACATCGGTATAATTCCCCGCATCAGGTGGGAGTAAAACAGCACGCTGTTCGAATCCAACCAGGTCTATCTCCACCGGCTCCGGCTCTTCTTCCTCAGTATCCGATTGCTTCTCACCGTTCTCCGCTTCTTCCTCTTCGATCTCCACTTCATCATTCCGTGGTTCTAGCGGATCCGGCACGTCTGTCCGCAGAGGCACTGCCGCAATTTTGGTGGTATTGATATAGACCCAGCTGCCATCCAGATCGCTGTAGGTCGGGGATAGCGTCCGGTTCGTCAAATAATAAAGATACTGCCCATCGGGATCGAAGACCGGCCGGGCGTCATCATAGAATCCGGCCGTAACCTGATGAGTGGCGGCTGATTCCGTATCATACAGGAAGACCGCATTGTACTGGTTCGCCACAGTCCGGGTGTACGTGAGCCACCGGCTGTCTGCCGACCAGTTGAGGGTGAATCCCTGTTTGCCGCCGTGGCTCAACCATCGGGTGGAATCAACGACCGTGGTCTGCCTGCTTTCAATGTCATACACCTGGATGGTCTGGGTCTGATCGATGTACGCCACCTGCCTGCTGTCCGGCGCCCAGTGTACCGGATACCTGTATCCTGCTCCGAAGGAAGACACCACCTCCGGCTCCTGAGAACCCTCCGCCGCAGCAAGAGCCAGTTCATAATCGCCGGTGGCATCGGTAAAGTGGGCGATGTATTTCCCGTCAGGCGACCAGACCGGATACCGCTCGGCCGTCCCGGAATTCCTGCTGAGATTGCGAATGACTCCGTGTTCGGCGGGCACGGTAAATATTTCGCCCCGGGCTGCAAACACTGCCCGCTTTCCATGGGGCGAAATGCCGGCATACCGGATCATCTCTCCCACATTCTCATTCCTGGGTTTCAGGGTAATATGATCGGTAACCACGTCCACACGCACCTGGTGATACTCTTGGGATGCCGTCTTGAACAGATACAACTTCCCGCCGGCTTCGAATATGATATCCCCGGCACCGGCAGCCGGGAAATGAACATCAAATTCTTCGAAGAAAGTCAGCTGCCGGGTGTCTTCGGTCTCCGTATCATATGCCCAGAGATTATACCGCATGAGTTCGTCCCGGTCGGAGAGAAAATAAATAGTGTTCCCTATCCACATGGGCTGGGAATCATTGGCCGGATGATTCGTGATATTCCGCGCAGACTGATCCTCGAAATCAAAAATCCAGATATCGGGCGTTCTCCCGCCCCGATAGCGTTTCCAGTTCCGGAAGGCCCGGGAATGTATCTGGAAGGCAATTTTACTCCCATCAGGTGAGAAAGAGCCGAATTCGGCAAATTGAAGCGGCAGCTGTTCAGGAAAGCCTCCCTCTGCGGCCACCTGATAGAACTGGTTATACCTTGGCGGTGCGCTCTTCATGGCAGAGGCAAACAGCAGGGATTCACCATCCGGATACCAGTCCACTATTCGCTCTCCGGAGGGATGATGGGTTATCCGCTCGGGAGTGCCACCCAGTGTGGGAATGGTATAAATATCCGTATTCCCATCATAATTTCCGCTGAACGCTATTCGACTCCCATCGGGTGAAAAACGGGGAAACGTCTCCTCCCCTTTCGGAGAGCTCAACCGGCTGGCTGTTCCCCCCTCTTTAGAGACCACCCAGATATCGCCCGCGTAAACAAACGTGATGTGTGTCTGAGAAACATCCGGATACTGCAGCATCCGGGCATTTACCTGGGCCTGCGCATTCCCCTGACCCAGCAGAACGCAAACAAATCCGTACAACAAAATGAGTCGCTTCATGTGTGGGCTCCTCTGGTCTTATTCACTTCATTTGTTAACGGAAACGAATCAATATCTATCTTTAACTATTCATGCACTCAATAAGAATGAAATGCCTCGAGGGGATTCCTTTGGAACAGATGCCGCAGCTATTACAGCCTGTCTCGTCTGTCCCTATCTAACAGGGATTCGTCGATAATTCCCACAGAAAAATACAACGAAATCCTGTTCTAATATATGCATAATGACCTGCGCAGGCTGTTTTTGATATCATAACCACAAGTACGACGATCAGGTATGTTATTTCATGTTCGTCATTTAGGCATACGGCAGAGTATACGTGAGTGGGCAAAGACACCCCTCATGCCTGATCCGCGGTCATCTGTTTTTTCTGTGTAAATCTGTGTGCTATTTTTTCGAAACTGCCTCATTTTGAGCCACGATATTGCTCCTATAATTCCAACTGGAATTTTTTTTACTCCTGCACCGGGTAGGCCTCATGCTCCGGCCAGGTAATGGGTTCCTTCTCAATTTGCTGCTGCAGCACTTCGACGGCCTTCATCAGCTGGGCATCATACCCGCGGGCCATCTCCGCCGAATGAAGATCGATGACGATATCCGGCTCCACGCCGACGTTCTCCACCACCCAGTTTCCCCGGGGATCGTAAATCCGGTAATCCGGGGCCGCCAGGGTACCGCCGTCAATCATCGGAATATACATGGAGAGACCAACCAAACCTCCCCAGGTCCGTGTGCCGATAATGGGGCCCATCTCCCGTTTGCGGAATTCGTAGGGCAGCATGTCCCCGCCGGATCCGGCCTGGCGGTTGGTGAGACACACCATGTGGGCTCTGGTAACCACTTCAGGGATAGTCTGGTCATGCGAATAGCGTCTCGTCCAGTAGCCGTGGAGCGGCTTGTCGAGCCGGCGCAGAAAAATATCCGGATCCAATCCGCCGCCATTGTACCGACCATCGATAATCAATCCCTGCTTGCGGGTTTGCGAATAGAAATACTTCGGAAACTCCCGGGCGGACCCCATATAGGTATCCGGCAGGTGGAGATAGCCGATTTGTCCGCCGGACGCTTCTTCCACTATCTGACGGTTGTGTTCCATCCAGGCATTATAGCGCAGCGTCGATTCACTGCTCACGGGCTCCACAGTAATCTCCCGGGCACCCGCTGTTGAAGGGTGATCATTCACCAGCAATTCTACCTGCTTCCCGGCCAGATTCTGGAAATAGCGGTAAATATTCTGGTCAGCGGTCGCTTCCTCTCCATTGACTGCCAGCAGATACTCGCCTTCCTGCACCTGCAGTCCGGGCTTTGCCAGCGGCGGGAATACTTCATCTGTCCAGTCTGCCTCGCGGTATATTTTCTTGAATTGGTAGCGATTGTTCCGGGTGTCAATCTGCCAGTCCACTCCCAGCATACCGACATTCACATCCTCCGCCTGGCGCTTTGCATCCCCGCCCCAAACATACGTATGAGAGGTGCTTAATTCGGCAATCATTTCGCCGATCAGGTATACCACATCAGACCGGGAGGCGGCATAGGGCAACAGACTGCCATATTTTTCCCGCATGGCCGGCCAGTTAACACCATGCATATTCGGCTCGTAGTAAAAATCCCGTTCCATCCGCCAGGCCTCGTGGAAAATCTGCTCCCACTCCTCTCTGGGATGCAGATGCATGCTCAGGTCCGAAAGGTCCAGAGCCTTGCCTCCGGAATTCCTGGCGGAAGACTCGATAATCCCTACCGACTCCCCTTTCTTATAGACGATCTGCGACCCGTCCCAGGACAGCCGGTAGGCATCAATGCCCTCGATAACTGTCTCCTCCTCCCGGCTGCTGAATGAAAACGCATGCAGATTCATGGGCCCCACCGGCCGGAACTCAAACCGGTTGAAATCACCGGCCTCTTTGTTGAGATAATACAGATTGGATTCATTAACCGCCAGGAGCCTGTAATTGCCCCTTGGTAAAGGAAAGGCTTCGATACGTTCCCGAATCCCTTCGAAATCTATTTCCACCTGATCTCCGGCGGAAGGCGAAGGAGCGTCATCATCTTCAGAATCACTCACTTCATCGCTCCGCAGCGGAAAGAGGGGCTGCCCGTCTTCCCGCAGAGTCAGGGCATATAATCCGGCAACCTCTTTGTACACCATTTCCCATTCGAAATCACCGAGCGTGGGACTGAACCGGCGGTTGGAAGCGAAAATCAGATGCTGTCCGTCTGTGGTAAATACCGGACTGAAATCGCTGAACAGCCCCAGGCTCACCTTGTGGGTTTCTTCTGTTTCCAGGGAATAAATATAGACCTGATACATCAGATTGGAATCCATCTTGGAATAGGCGATATACCGGCTGTCCGGCGACCAGCTGTAATCGGAAATGGGTTTCAGTTCCATGGACACATCCACATTCTCGTAATTGGCCTTATCGACCTCTGTGATTTCCCTGGAATTCACATCGAGGTAATACAGACGCAAGGTCTGGTCTGCAAAGGCGATTTTCTCGCCGTCAGGTGACCACCGGAGAGTATGCCGATATCCCTGGTCGTGCTGGGTCAACTTCACCCGGTCTGTCTTTCCTCTGGGATCAATGAGGTATATTTCATACTCTCCGCTGGCATCGGAGAGACAGGCGATGGTCTTTCCATCCGGGGACCACACGGCATACTGGTCCCGCACACCGGATGATCCGGTTAAATTGCGTGTGGGGCCATGTTCCCCGGGCACAGTGAAGATTTCACCCCGGGCAACAACGAGTGCCCGCTCTCCGGAAGGTGAGCAGTCGATAGAACTGACGTATTCCTGCACGTCAGTCATGTAGGGACGCGCCTCCGCAGCATCGGCGCGAATTTCAACCGGAATCCGCGCCGTTTCTCCCGACCGGGTGTCCAGCAGCCACAACTCCGCTCCCAGCTGATAGACAATCCGTTCATCTCCCATGCTGGGGAACCGCACGTCATACGCGGTATGGTGGGTGACCTGCTCTAGCTCCTCCGTATCGAGAGTATAGGCATAGATATTGAGAATGCCATCCCGATCCGAGCTGAAAAAAATCGTATTCCCAATCCACATGGGAATCCGATCCGTGCCCTCGAACTCGGTGAGGATGTGTTCCTCATCGCTTTCAAGGTTATACAGGTAAATATCCTGGGCCATTCCGCCCTTATACCGCTTCCAGTTCCGGTGTTCCCTGGCGATTTTGTTATAGGCAATCCGGCTGGCGTCCGGGGAAAAACTGCCCTGGACGGCTTCATGAAGGACCAGTTCCTCCAGACCCGTACCCTCCGGCGAGATGAGAAACAGCTTATAAAACCGGCTGTAGCTGTACCTTGCGGAGCGGAACAGAATCTTGTTTTCGGTGGGATGCCACCCCACCACGACGTCACTTCCCGGATGATAGGTCACCCTGGTGATATTCCCGCCGTGCGGGTTCATGACGTAGACATCCGTGTTGCCGTCATATTCACCGGTAAAGGCAATGCGTTGTCCGTCGGGTGAGAATTTGGGGTAGTACTCGTCTCCATCATGGATGGTGAGGCGCACCGCTTCCCCGCCGCTGACCGGCGCCCGCCAGACGTCGCCCCCTGAGATAAACACCACCATCTCCCCATGGATGTCCGGATAGCGCATGAGGGCCTGGTTCTGAGCCGGGAACATGCTCCCCGGTAGTAAGAGCACCGCCACAAGGGTGATCAGGATTACATGTTTCCACCTGGATACATAGCTGGATTGCTTCATGATACACTCCTTCGACAACTGGTTAGGAAATCATTAGGATGACGGTTGCTTGCCTTGAATGAAAAAGGATGCTGTGGGCATGACATCTACGAATTGGCTGCTTGTAGACCAAGTGAAATTCTTATAAAAGAGGCTGCATTCTTTCAAACGATACATTCCAAGTATGAAATATAACGACCCAAAGTTAGGGGAAGGACAAACGGAAGTGAAGCGAAATATTTCGTATGGAGATGATACCGGGTGATCTGCAACCTGGCATGGAATCCTCCTTCCTTGTAAGACTGTACGGATTGCACCGAATCAGTTAGATGCAAGCCGGGAATATCACTCCAGGTTCATGGTCAGCCGCGCATAGATGCGCCGTCCCAGCAGAGGTCCCCAGATGTAGACCACGTCTTTTAGGGTACCCTGGTCATCGAACATGAGGGGCCCCTCCACATCCGCCTGGTTGAAATCGAACAGGTTCTTCGCGCCTATTGAAACCTGCAATCCATTGCCCAGGGCTTTGCCTAGTTCCGCATTCACCACGGCATAGACCGGTGACCTGTCCAGTTTCGTTGTGCCGTCCAGGTTATAGGCATCGCCATAGACACCTTGCAGTTCCATGGGACCGGTGACCGATCCGTTCAGGTTCAATGCCACCCCCGTATTTCTGTTACTATAATCCAGGCTCCACTTGAAACGCTGCTCAGGACGGGCGAACCCCAGCACGCCCGTATCCATGGCAATCCGCTGGTAGATATAGCCGGCCATCACCGTGAGGGTCTCGGACAGGAGAAAATCATATTCCCCTTCTATCCCGTAGAACCGGGAGACTTCATCGACGTTCTGGACCACAAAGCGTTCCTGTACTGCGTCGTTGTACGCGGTGATGTAATTGGTGACCCAGTGAAAGAAGGGCGAGACGGAAAGACTGTGCCGGAAGTTGCCGTAATCCAAGGAGGCTGTCAACGATCGGGACCGCTCGGCCTTGGTGGCCAGGTACTCGATGTTGTATTTGTACTTGGCACCAGTGCCGTGGTCCAGTTCATAGAAGGTAGTGGGCGCCCGGAATCCTTCACCGTATGAGAGCCGTCCCACCCACTGATTATCCAGCCCGGCCCGCAGACTGACGGAGGGGGTAAAAATGTTTCCATAGACATTATGATGATCCCAGCGGAGGCCGGTTACCATTTCGAATTTACCGGTCGGAATCCAGTTGAACTGCCCGAAGGCGGAACCGATGCGGTAATCGTACTCGGAGATGGCCGCATTTTCGTCCAGCAGCTCGGACCGGTAAGCCATTCCGCCTGTGAACTTATGTCCGGCCGGCAGATCGTGAGCGTACTGGAATTCGTTGTAGGTCATGTATTGATCCGCCACGTAGACGAACCCTTCGTAATCAGAGTCCTGAAAGTGGTGAACCAGATTGGATTTCAGGGTGAGGGAGGAGTGCTCATTCACTGCATGTTTCAGAATGCCGGACCCCTCCACCCGGTTGGTGAAGATGGTTTCTGAAAATCCCCGGGCTTCGGATTCACTGAGCACTTCAATCAGGGACCCATTCTCAGCAATCATACCGCCCTGCCTGCTTTCCGACGATCCGGCCAGCCGGAGCTGCAGATCGGTATCCTCATTGAATTCGTACTCGGCCTTTCCGTTCATATACCCCCGGTTATTGGCAGCGAATTCGGAGATGCCGTCGTTGTCCCGGTCCACACCCTTGATGTTGTAATACTCCCCGGTGACCAAGATACCGAGCTTATCCTCACGGAAGGAAGCCGCGCCGGTCACCCGGCGTTCGCCGTACTGTCCCAGCTGACTGTCCAGATTCAGGTTCGGTTGGACTCCGGGACTCTTGGTCTGCAGATTGACGATACCGGAGATGGCATCAGTACCGTACAGCGCGGAGTTGGCACCTTTCACGATCTCCACCTGGTCCACAAAACTGGTGGGCAGTTGCATGTAGGTGTACATCTGTCCCAGACTGCTGTACTGGGGGATACCGTCGATGAGCACCTGGGTATAGCGTCCAGGCATCCCCTGCAGCGATATGCTGGCCACGTTACAGATGGAGCACTCCATGCTGGCGTCGATACCTACGGACGCCTGTTCTGCCGCTTCCAGGATATTGGTGGGGTTCCGGTTCCGGATTTCGCTGGAAGTGACCACCTGGGTTTTCACCGGACTGTCCTTCAGGTAGCGGGGAGTGCGGGTGCCGGTGACCACAATGGTTTCGGCGTTCAGGACGGCGGATTCGAGTTCAAATGTCACCGAGGTAGTCCCGCCAGGTTCGACAGTAACCTGTTGTTTCCGGTTGGCATAGCCCATCATCCGAACCTGGAGGGTGTACTCGCCCTGGGGAATCCAGCGGAGGGTAAACGCCCCATCGCTGTTGGTCATGGTCCCCAGGTCGGTTCCTTTCAGGAGCACGTTTGCGCCGACCAGCGCCTCCTGTGAAGCGGCACTGAGCACCTGCCCGGAGATGGTTCCCGCCCGATGCTGCTGTCGTTGCTGTTGTCTGTGCTGCCTTTGTTGCGAGTGGTTGTCGGCCCGCTGCCTGGTGATCGGCTTGCTCTGTGCTTTGGATTGTGATAGAGCCATTGAGGTGACTGTAATCAGGATAGTAAGAATCGGGACAAAATATTTATAAGTGCGTGTGAACATGCTACTCCCCTTCAGATAAAAGTCTGACTTAGTTGTCTAGTGATTGTAAAGTGTGAGATTATTAGAGATGGGAGGGATTACGCGGGAGGAGCTCTCTCCTGGTGTGAAGAGAATAAGAAGAGCCGATTGTACAACTGTGCGGTTAATACGGGCAGCACGAGGGAACAACCATAATTCGGGGAAGAAGCAGCGACAGGGATTTGAAAATCGAATCCCATGGAAAGCAAATGATGGAACAGGAAGTTGAGATTGCTATGTTGGTGCAGCGGGGTTGACGAATTTTTCTGCTGACCCCAGGGAAAAATGTGGCTGTGAACAATCACCCTGCCATTGGGGAGGGTGTGCGCGTGCATGAATGTAGAAGAGACCGGCGCAGAGGACCAGAACAGCAGCAGGAGTAATATCCCGGCTATTCTTTTTCGGATGTGGAAGGGCGTATTCATCAGTGGTGGTTGTTCGGTTCCATGGTCAATCTCTCGATAACGCTTATGCATGCAAATAGCACCGGTTTTCGCAGATCTCACAATTGGCGGCGGTTTCACAGACATAAGTAAACCGGGTGAATTCCTGTTGGAATGCTTCGGCCTCCGGTGCCCCGGACAGATAAAAGCCCAGGTAGGTCATCAGTTTTTCACCGGTTTCCTGGCTCAGGAGATGTTCGATCTTGCAGGCATCCTCCTCGGCTTGATTTTCACTCACTCCGAGCACCTCGATGAAGAACTGGATGAGTATCCGGCGGGCGCTGAGTACACTGTTGACCGCTTCACTGCCTTGGTCAGTCAGGGTGAGGAACTTATTCTCGTCGGTGGTGACATATCCCTTCTGCTCGAGGGCGGTGAGCGCGGTGGAGACGCTCCCCCGGGTCAGGTCCAAATATTTCGCCACATCGATTGCGCGGGCGTACCCCCGCTCCTCCAGGAGATCAACAATCGCCATCAGGTAATGGGCATTGCTGTGGGAGAGTTCCACATCCTGAAAGGCTTTCCAATGGGATTGAGTTTTCAACATGATTTGTTATCCAAACGTATGTTTGCTATACCAAACATCGGAAATATATGTCTCAAGACCTGTGTTGTCAAGTGCATTGTGGAGGTATGATAAATTGCCTCTATACCACATTCTGCCTGGACAAAAGATTCTGGGAATGATGTGATCTAACGAGGCTCCGTGGGTGTGAGTTTATAGAGAGAGAAATACTGTGAAGGCTGGCTGTACTCCGGCCCGGTGCAGATGCTGCAACCGGGGGCACGCTACGCCGCTTCTTGTAGTGCAGTCTCGATTTCTCTGGCGATGACTGACAGTCCTGTATCACAGAGGTTGGAGAACAACCTGAAATCTTCCCTCAAACGGGTCGGCATAGTCAATTCTCTTTTTTTCATACACCGCGCCTGGTATACCGAGATCGGCCAATGTAAGACGTCCGGTTTTCTCCGGGACCAGGCCGGTCTTCGGCAGAGCCAGGGTCATGGTGGCCGCCGCTTCAATCGATTCCCCGGCCGTATCACCGGTAGTGGCATCCACACCGGAGGGGATATCCAGGGAAAGCACCGGCGCCTGGTGATTGTTTGCCCAGCGGATGAACTTCAGGGCCGGGCCCCGCGGAGCTCCTCTCAAACTGTAGCCGATAATAGCGTCAATAATCAGATCCACCGGTTCGTTTTCCAGTGCATCCAACGATACTTCCCGACCCGATGTGAATCGAAAAATGTCTCGCTGCAGCGCTGGCACCGTGCCCAATCCGTCCGGATCAGTAATACACAGCCGAACGTTCAGGTTGCGGTTGGCCAGATGCCGGGCGGCGCAGATACCGCCGCCACCATTCCCGCCACTGCCGGCTAAAATCACATAGCTGGCCTGCTTCCATGCCTTCCCCATCAATTCAAGAGCGAATGATGCCAGACTTCTGCCTGCGTGTTCCATCATCTGGTATAAATTGGGGCCGGTTTCCTGGACGGCGATTCGATCCACTTCCCGCATTTGATCTGCGGTGATCGCTGGAATTACTACACCCGACTCAGTGGTGAATTGTTCAATCATGGGTTGTTCCTGCTTTTTATGTATCCAAGTGCCGGAGTTTTCTCACAGAGTAGTAACCACTTGCAGTGCCAATATAATGGAATCACTTTGTCATCTCCGACGTTCTCACTCACCCAGCGCCCGGTCCAGATTAAACGCCGCACTGATCAACGCCAGATGGGTGAACGCCTGTGGAAAGTTCCCGAGTGCCTCGCCGCAGGGACCGGTTTCCTCGGCATACAATCCCAGGTGGTTAGCATAGTTGAGCATCTGCTCAAAAATGAGCCGGGCTTCATCCAGGCGCTTCGGATCCCGGCGGCCGGCTCTGGTCAGGGCCTCCACCAGCCAGAAGGTGCAGATATTGAAGGTGCCCTCCTGCCCCCGGAGGCCGTCCCCTGCCTCCTCAACATTGTACCGGTACACCAGACTATTGGATACCAGTCCGCCGTCGTCCGGCGATTCATTAATGGCACCGAGGGTGGTCAACATCCTGGGATCATTGGGAGAGAGGAAAAAGACCAGGGGCATGATCAGGTTCGAGGCATCCAGCACCTCGCTCCCGTAGCTCTGCACGAACGCCTGCTTCTTTTCGTTCCATCCCTTGTCCATAATATCTTCATAGATAGTGTCCCGGATAGTCAGCCACCTGCTTCGATCGGAGGGAAATGACCGCTTGTCGGCCAGTCGAACCGCCCGGTCCAGTGCCACCCAGGCCATCAATTTGGAATACACAAAATGCTTGCGGCCTCCCCGCACCTCCCAGATGCCTTCATCTTTCCTCTGCCAGTTCTCGCCGATCCAGTTGACCAGCCTCCGGAGATGAGTCCACAGGTCATACGAAATCGGAGTCCCGTACTTATTATACAGATAGACCGAATCCATCAATTCCCCGTAGATATCCAGCTGCAATTGATCATACGCCCCATTCCCTATGCGAACCGGTTTCGATCCCCGGTAGCCGTCCAGGTGATCCAGGGTCTCCTCGGTGAGGGTATGCCTTCCGTCGATCCCGTACATGATCTGCAGGGATCCGTCCGGCTCTAATTCGTGACTCCGTGCTTCAATATAGTTCATGAAATGTCCCGCCTCCTCAGTGAATCCGATCCGGAGGAGGCCGTACAGCGTGAACGCCGCATCGCGAATCCAGGTATATCGATAGTCCCAGTTGCGTTCACCGCCAATGCTCTCCGGCAAACTGCAGGTGGGCGCCGCCACGATAGCGCCGGTTGGTTCGAAGGTTAATAACTTGAGGGTCAGGGCGGAGCGGTGCACCATCTCCCGCCACCGGCCGGTGTAAGTGGACTGTGAAAGCCAATTACGCCAGTATTCCACCGTTTCCCGGAAATCCTCAAACGCCTCTTCGATGGTGAGCGCCACTCCGCACCCCTCATCCGGTTCAATTTCTCGGAGGATCACCGTCGCCGACTCATCCTCAGAGACAGTGAATTCAGCAACCACCCCGTTGTCCCTTTTCTGCAGTTCCAGAGCTGTGGCCAGCCCAAGGCTGAGTTCCGGAGTATGAAAGGCTGCCCCGTTCTTTGACAGGTCGGTTGTATGACTGTCGCGGGCATAATTAAAGGCAGGGAAACACCGCATCTGCATCCGCATACTGCCTCTGATCCCCGTGATCCGGCGGATGATGCAGCGAGTGATGGTTCGTGATGATTCTTCGGTGATGGGCATAAAATCCGTGACTTCAACCACACCATCCGGGGAGAGAAATCGGGTCACCAGCACATTGGTATCCGGCCAGTAGAACTGCCGCCTGGTGACATCGTCATCCAGCGGGGCGATGGAAAAGTAACCGCCCTTCTGATCATCCAGGATCTTTGCAAATACACTGGGCGAATCAAAATCGGGAAAACAGAACCAGTCGATGGATCCATTGCTTCCGACCAGCGCCACCGTCCGGGTATCTCCGATCACTCCGTAATCTTCAATGGGCTGATAGGCCATAATCACTCCTCTGCAACATTCACGTAAACTTTGATCGCATCATCCTCCTCTGTCAACAACCGCATCATTTCCTCATAACTTTCTAACCCATCCACCGGATGCGTCAGGAGTTGATTCAACCAGCCGGGAAACTGGGAGACCGCCTGGGAGAGATCTCTGGCGCCGATTTCAAAGTGTTCCCGGTTTG
>CAYPST010000048.1:16446-29379 GCA_964413425.1 uncultured bacterium | reverse complement strand
CCAGCCAAAAACTTTATGTTGTTTGCTTGTTTTTTAAACACACTCATTACTCTGACTGATATACTGAAATTGTATGCTCAAAGGAGGTATTCGTGAAAGGAACGAGACTGTGGCTGATTTTTGCAATTGTTACCACCTCATTCTGGGGGGTCTGGGGAGCCCTGATTGAAGTCCCGGAGAAAGCCGGTTTCCCGGCTACGCTGGGGTACTCCGTGTGGGCACTGACCATGATCCCGCCGGCGCTGGTAGCGCTAAAAATTGTTCACTGGGAACTGGAATATGATAGGCGTGCAATTTTCCTGGGTTCTGCCATTGGATTTCTGGGCGCAGGAGGGCAGTTGATTTTGTTTCAGGCTCTGCGTTCCGGTCCGGCATATCTGGTGTTTCCGTTTATTTCCCTCTCACCTGTGGTGACGGTGCTGCTGGCGTACTGGATTTTAAAAGAGCGGACGGGCACCCGGGGCTGGATCGGAATTGTGTTGGCCCTGGTTGCGATTCCATTACTTTCTTATCAGGATCCGGGATCCAGTGCGGCGGAAGGGTATCTCTGGATAATCCTGTCGTTGCTTGTCTTCCTGGCCTGGGGTATTCAGGCCTTCATCATGCGGTTTGCCAATGAAACCATGAGAGCCGAGAGCATTTTCTTCTATATGATGGCAACCGCCATTGTGCTGATTCCATTCGCCGTACTGATGACCGATTTCTCCCAGCCGATCAACTGGGGTTTCAGAGGGCCCTGGCTTGCCGCAATGATTCAGATACTGAATTCCATCGGAGCTTTGTGCCTGGTGTACGCTTTTCGATATGGCAAAGCGATCATCGTGTCGCCGATGACCAACGCACTGGCCCCGGTGCTGACGGTGATTATCTCTTTGCTCATCTACATGGTGATTCCGCATCCCGTCATCATTACCGGGATGGTATTTGCAGTAATAGCTGCGTTTCTGCTGGCTATCGAAGAGGAAACCGATGTGGAGCCGGGAGAAGAATTGCAGCAGATGAAGCAGGAATTTTCGCCGGAATAGCCGGTGGTTGCAAACCGAGATATCACAGACCTCAGCGAGGTCTGGGGAAGACCGGAAGATATCTGGTGAACGATACAGATTTCTAAACGGGAAAGAGAGCGTTCACAGATGCAGATAGAATTCTCTGGTAATGATACGTCGATTCTGGACTATCATGTAATTATTCGCAAAGCATGAGCCTATACTCCGATATTACAAACGTTAAGAAAATGAGGAGGTCTGAGTTATGAACCGGCACGGGATAACGATTCACGGACTGGGAATGTTGTTGATACTTTCAGTAGTGTTGATCTACACCGGATGTGCCCGACAAAAGGATTTGCCGGAGCGGATGCTCTTGAAAGACTGGATGCCGGAATCTATTTATCAGGTCCAGGAAACCAGCGTGCAGAAACCGAAATACCCGGTCATTGATATGCACGCGCACGATTATGCGACCACCAGGGAAGAGGTGGCGCGCCGGGTTCAGATTATGGATGAAGTGGGTATCGAGAGGTCGGCAGTGTTTACCGCTGCCATCGGAGCGGAGTTCGATTCCATCTATGCGCTGTATTCAGAATACCCGGATCGATTTGATGTGTACTGCGGACTCGATTATTCCGGATACCAGGAGGATGGATTCGGTCCGGAGGCGGTAGCGGAGCTGGAGCGATGTGTAGAAGTGGGAGCAGCCGGTGTCGGTGAGCTGGGAGACAAGGGACAGGGAATGTCATATTGCCCTACCAAAGCCGTTGGTATGCATCCTGATGATCCCCGGATGGATCCCCTGTTTGAAAAATGTGCGGAATTAGGCCTTCCGGTGAATCTGCATGTGGCCGATCCGCTCTGGATGTATGAACCTATGGATTCCACCAATGACGGGTTGATTCGTGCCTATACCTGGCGGATCCAAAATCAGGATGAAATTGTGGGCCATCAGGGGATGATCGACATCTTAGACAATACGCTGGAGAGACATCCGAATACCATCTTTGTTATCGCCCATCTGGGAAACCTGACATATGATTTATCCATACTTGGTGAGTTGTTTGATAAACATCCGAACTTCTATGCTGATGTTTCGGCTCGATTTGCTGAGTTTTCCACTATTCCGCGAACAACAGCCAGTTTCTTTGAAAAATACCAGGACCGAATCGTTTACGGGACTGACTACGGGTGGGAAACGTTTAATAACAATACCGATTACGGGAATAATACCACTACTGTGGAGATGTTTCGTATGACCTTCAGAGTGCTGGAGACGCTGGATGATCACTTCTACATCACGGATCTGGTAGGCTATAAATGGCCCATGTACGGGCTGGGATTGAGTGATGAAGCGTTACGGAAGATCTACAGAGATAATGCGCTGAAAATCCTACAGCAGCGGAAGATGTAAGCAACGGAAACGTCGTTTACAGCAAGGAACGGGGAACCCAGAAGAGAGAAGGGGAACACGATACCAGCAAACCAGAGTGGTGGGAGGAAGTTGACTGATTGAATGTAAAGTCATGTCATCCAATCAATCAATCAATCAATCAATCAGTCAATCAATCACCTATTCTGAACGCCAGAACAACTTGTGGCCTCGAAACCCCGTCTACTCAAACCGAAACGTCCCGAACACCTCATATTGATGAAAAGACCCGGTGGTTTCCTGCCATTCCCAGGTGGAACTCTGTCCGCCGTCGTAGTCGACCCGATACATATTCACTCGCCATTCGGTTTCTGATTCAGGCGGAACGTTTCCCAGCGGCGTCAGCAGGGCATAGGGAATGAAAAATTCCGCCATCCAGCTGGAGATAGCGGCACCGGTTTCTTTGGGTCCCCCCTGCACGCTGGTTGTGTGACGGGTACGCCGGTCGCCCTCATAGTGCCAGGGCCGCCAGCCGAGAAATTCACCGTCATAGTTCGGGATCAGAATCGGCAGTTCGTAATTTAAGGGTGACAGTTCATATTCAAAATACGCCGGAAACGTTTCATCGGTCCAGAGAAACGCCTCAACCACGTCTTCCTTCCAGAGATCCATAAAATCGGCACTCATTGATGCGTTCAGGGTGTCATCCTCACAGAAATACAGGAAGTAAATACCGGTATCGGAATAGAGCACCTTCACCCTGGTTTCTGCGGTTAAGCCGCCTGTTCTTCGCTGCGGAATGGTTACCCATTCGGTTTGATTCCAGTTCGGCGCACTGCCATATCCGGAGATTTCGAAGTCCTCGGTTTTCTGCACGATAAGAAGCGAATTCCCAGTGGGTTCTTGTGCACACGTCGAGAGCCAGCAGAGCGATACAGCCAGTAACAGCAATCCAGTTAGTTTCAATACAAGTTGTTTAGCAAGAATCATGAAATTTTACCCTGTTTAGCTTCAGAATATTCTTCGAAATTTCTGCCAAGTAAGCAGGGGAATATAGCACGAAGCACTTTGGAAATGCAAAGAGTTTATCGCAGTCTGCAGGGGAAGCACATCCCTCAGTTGTAACTCTGTGAGTTACAGATCAGGTGGTACCCTCAGCAAATCAATCAAAAACTCACAAAATGAAACAGAAGATAATAACCATTGAAAGAAAATTTTAACACAAAATAAAGCTTGTGCATATAATCAATTTTCGATATACTATTTGTCAATATTAACCCCATAATATACAACGAAACGCCAGATGAATATATCAAACCGTCCCAATCCGCACCAATGATTGGGACTATATGAGCAACAGTATTTTTGGGCTCTCTCTTGTGTATTAGAGAAGTTAAGAGATGAACTGCCGGGATTACGATGGTATTGGTATGATAGAAATCAGGTAGTTCTGACATCCAACGGTTTAGAGTAAGGTGGCATTGACCGGGAAAAGGACATATGAGTTATTCGGATTGCGGGGACAATAAAATCCATATGATCTTATCTTCTAGATAATTGACGGTGAAGGTGGTGCGGTCAGGTGATTTCTTCTTTCCCCGGATGGCCACGTGGTGAGGGGGTTGTATTATCATGGGGAACACTCATCGATCCGGCGTAAGTTCAAGAAATGTGCTTTGTGGAAGAAATCTGTTCATGTTCTGATATTGCTGGCACGATATTCAAAAAAGGAACTTTTTAATTACGGGGTGGAACGATATGGCTCAATCATTCAACAGAAGAGAATTTCTTAAGCTCACTTCGGCCGCGGCGCTTGCCGGTGGAGTACTGGTTGGCTGCAGCCAAAAGCCAGAGGTGTATGTTCCACCGTTGTTGGAGCAAGCGCCTGACGGACCGGAACTGAAAGCCGGACTGGTAGGGTGTGGTGGCCGGGGAACCGGCGCAGCGATTCAATTTGTCAACGCAGGACCGAATCTCACCATCACTGCACTGGGCGATGTCTTTTCGGATCGACTGAATCGTTGTAAGAAAGCATTACAGGAGCAGGTTGGCGTCGAAGTGCCTGATGACCAGTGTTACCTGGGATTTGATGCCTATCAACAGGTCATGGATTCGGATGTGGATGTTGTCCTGCTGGCCACACCCCCCCACTTCCGTCCCCAACAGTTCGAAGCCGCAGTGAATGCGAGGAAGCATGTATTCATGGAAAAACCGTTAGCCGTGGATCCAGTGGGAACGCGTTCGGTCATGGCAACCGCGAAGAAAGCGCGGAACATGGGTTTGAATGTGTTGACCGGAACGAATATGCGGCACTCCAGGGATATTGTAGCTACCAACAAACGGGTGAGAGAAGGCATGATTGGTCCTATTGTCAGCGCCACTGTTATACGAAACGGAGGTCAGCTCTGGTACCGGAAGCCCGGGGAGGAATGGTCGGAAATGGAATCTATGCTACGGGATTGGGTGAACTGGTGCTGGCTTTCGGGGGATCATATCGTTGAGCAGCATATCCACCGGATTGACATGGTACATTTCTTCACAGGACGGCATCCGGTAAAAGCCGTGGGGTATGGAGCAAGACACAGGCGCGTAACCGGTGATCAGTTTGATATGTTCAGCATTGATTACGAATACGAGGACGGGATGCATGCTCATTGTGCTACCAGACAAATCAATGGATGCTCGAATAAATATATGATGAAGTTCCAGGGGACCAAGGGTTATACCAACGGACAGAACACAATTTCTGATCTGGACGGCAATGTGAAATGGGAGTATCAATATCCTCCGGATGAATCCGGGCAGCCCACCGGTCAGGTAAAGGTTGAATCTCACCAGCAGGAGCAGATTGATATGGTTACCCATATTCGGAAAGAGGATTTCCGGGTTGACGCGGATGACACGGCCATCTCTACCATGGTGGCTATCATGGGCCGCATTTCAGCATATACCGGCCGGGAAGTGACCTGGGACGAAATGATGAGTTCTGATCTGCGGCTGGGACCAACAACCTACGAATTGGGCCCGGTTCCCGAAGTGGAGAAAACAATACCGGTTCCCGGAACAGCTTGATAGGAAATTTGATAGGAGAATCGTATCATACTCATCACCGAGTACGCAGGGTTATTTGATTAGAAAATGATCACAAGAGATCAGTTTCACGAGTACTGTGATTAAATGGTTCGAATTTCACCTGGTCAGCGAGTCTATAGTGAGGCGTTGAGTAATAGGATAGTCCCCATCCTCTCGTGGTGAATTGGCGGAAATATGCAGAAAAACGGCAATTATAAAAAGACAAGAGATCGGAAAGCACAAATCGGGTATAAAAAAGTAAACAAAGTTTCGAAAAATATCTTTACAATGTTTTGAAAGAATTATATATTCGATTTATAATAATTAGGAAAGCATCCGGCAGGCTACCGCCTGCATACCTCATTCAGCTACTTGTGAAATAGGCGGCAAGTTCATGATGACCTGGTGCTCGAAGTTTTTATCACTTTATTGCTCGGTAAAATCCGTTGCAAGAAAGGAGACAAATTAAAAGCGGTATTATCTGCTGACAGCGTTGGTTTGATGTTTTATTTGGTGCATATTAGGGGATATCTAACTGAAAAATCAGGATAATTCAGAACATAATAGAAACGAAAGGAGGAGAGCGTCATCAAGTTTGTTAATATTATGGGTAAGGTGTTTGACTACATGCAAATAAGGAGGGAGGCAGTTATATGATTGGAAGAAAGTATTTGATTGGGGTGCTATGTTTTCTCGTTTCAACGGCCGCTCTGGCGCAGACTGGTAAGGTGGCCGGTACGGTTACGGATGAAGAAACAGGCGAGCCCCTTCCAGGCGTCAATGTGGTATTAGTCGGTACCGAACAGGGAGCGGCTACTGATCAGAACGGTAATTATACTATTCTGAATGTCGATCCCGGAGTCTATAATATACGAGCATCGTATATAGGCTATGCAACGATAACCGTAGAAGGTATCACTGTAAATGCGAATCTGACTACCCGCAGGAATTTCCAGATGCAATCCCAGGCTATCGCAGGCGAAGAGGTGGTGGTGACAGCAATAGAACCGGTTGTAAAGCCGGATGTCTCATCGAATGTCGCCAATGTCAGTGCAGTCCAGATCGAGAATGTTCCGGTGGCCGGTATTTCCGAAGCCATCAATCTGCAGGCAGGCATTGAGCCCGGGCTGAGCATTCGCGGAAGTGGCATGGATGAGCTGCAATTTGTCGTGGACGGGATGAATTTAGAAAACCCGAAAGATAACAATCCCTTTACCAATATCAGTTATACCTCGATTGACAGGTATCAGGTGCAGACAGGGGGATTTAACGCAGAATATGGGAATGTCCGTTCTGGCGTCATCAATGTGAATCTCAAGCAACCTGGGGACCAGTTCAATGTAGATCTCCTGATGCGGTATCATCCGCCATCAAAGAAATACTTTGGTATTTACCCCAATGATCCCGATGCTTATTGGATGCGACCTCGATTGGATCCGGAAGTGGCCTATGAGGGGACTGATAACTGGGATCCCTGGACGCAGCGGCAGTATCCGAACTGGCAGGGGTGGAATCAGCTATCTCAGGCATTGCATGAGAATGAATACGACGATGACGATTTAACGCCAGATCAGCTGATTGAGGTATTTGAATGGTATCACCGGAAAGACTTCGAAATTAAGGATCCGGATTACCAGCTTGATGGAACTTTCTCGGGCCCGGTGCCGGGGCTTTATGATATGCTCGGTAATTTGAGATTCCGTGTATCCTATCGACAGGATCAGCTGGCGTACACCATACCCATGCGGAGATCAGCAGATGTGAACCAGACCGGAATGCTCAGTTTGTATTCCAATCCTTCCGACGCAATAAGGTTGGAGTTATTCGGTTACTATAATGAAGAGAGAGGTATGGCACCCAACTGGAGCTGGGATATCATGCAGCGGGACAGGCCGAATTATCCCTGGAGTGGTCATAACGGGTTGGCCTCACATGAAAATAACGACAACTGGCATAACCTGTTTGCCAAAGATTCGTATTCGGTCGCGAATATCTGGCGAAACCAGGCAGGCGCAAAATTCACCCATACCTTGAGCAGTGCCACTTTTTATGAGGTGAAGGCGCAGCGAAACAGTTCATTCTATCGGATTGGTCCCGGACCGTTGCGTGACACGGAAACCGTGCTGAAAACAGTCGGTGGCATGGAATTAACTGAGGAACCATTTGGTTTTCTGGATTCTCCGACCCTGGTCTTTTCGCCTGGCGGCATGAAAATTGGCGGGCGATGGGCAACCGGTCGGGACAGTTCCTTTGTGGAAAGGTATTCTATTGAGGCTGATCTGGTCAGTCAGCTCACTCAAACCTTTCAGGTGAAAACAGGAATCCGGTACCACTATACCGATTATAAAAATATCAATGGCACCTACAATCCTGCTCAGCCTAATTCCAGTAACCCGAAATATCACTGGCACCGGTATCTCACTCAGGGCGCAGCGTATGCCCAGTCGAAGCTGGAGTTCGAGGGTATGGTGGCGAATCTGGGCGTCAGAATGGATTTTCTGAATCCGGTGGGCGAGTGGTATGAGTATTCGGTTTTCGACCGGGCATTTGCTACAAACGCACTGAATACCCTGTCTGAAACAGAAATTGAACGCCAGATAATCTGGAGCCCCAGACTCGGGATTTCTTATCCTATCACAGCCAACAGTAAGATCTATTTCAATTATGGTCACTTTACCAATATTCAGCAAATGTGGAATATGTTCCAGGTGCAGGAACTGTATGGAGGGGCTTCTATTGGTGCAATAGGAAATCCTGCGCTGCCAATGCAGAAAACCATCTCCTATGAGTTGGGATACGATCAGAGCATTCTGGAAAATACCCTGTTGCGGATCAGTGGGTACTATAAAGCGAACGAAGATCAGCCACGTTCAGTGCAATTTACCAGTATAGACGGGCAGGTTGATTACACGAAACCGTATCCGATGGACTATAGTGACGTCCGAGGCGTGGAATTTACGCTGGAAAAGGATCAGGGTCGCTGGTTCCGCGGTTTTGCCAATTTGACCTACATGGTTTACCGTAGCGGGGACTTTGGTTACAATCATATCTATGAAAATCGTGCCGATATGCAAAGCCATATTCGTGAAAGCACGGCGCATTACCAGAATACCCCGACTCCCCAGCCTTACGGCCGGGTCAGTCTGGACTTCTTTTTACCTCCCGGATATGGACCACTGTTCATGGGTGTGCAGCCGCTGGCAGATTGGCGCTTGAATATCCTGTATAACTGGCGATATGGTGATGTGTGGACTTGGCGTGCCGATCAGAGCGAACTGGATGTAACCAATAACATCAAGTGGCGGGACTGGCACATGGTGGACCTGCGCCTGAGCAAAAACTTCCAGCAGGAGTGGGGTCGTGTCCAGCTGTTCCTGGATGTGGATAACGTATTCAATCTGAAATATATCTGGAATACGGCGGCCTGGGTTGGGCCGAGAGATTTCGATTATTATATGCGTTCACTCCATCTGCCGGAAGAAACCTTTGAGGGCGTTGATGAGCCGTATGATTTTATATATGGCAATGACCAGCCAGGTGATATGCGGTCCCGGGGCGCAGAGTATCAGCCGATTGAAATCGTGAGTACTGTTGATGCAGTGGGCAGCCCCCATACCAGGCCGTTGTACTATGAGAAAGAGAATAATCGCTATATGGTCTGGGAAAACGGCTCATGGTCGCAGGCGGATCAGGGCTTTGTGGATCAGGTAATGGAAGACAAAGCCTATATCGATATGCCGAATTCCGACTACCTGGCGTATCTGTTCCCGAGACGAGTCTATCTGGGAATCAGGATTTCGTTCTAACGCTGGTCAGAGAAGAATGATCGTGATTCCTGGATTCCCTCATTGGGAATCCAGGAGCCGGCAAGTGAAATAAATCAGGATAAGATCAACAAAGAAGATCTCAAACAAGCAGAGGTTGATATTATGCATGTGAAACCAAATTCAAAAAGCATTCCAAAGATTTTAGGCGTTTCCGCCATCCTGCTTGTCTTTGGAATGTTCTCAGTTCTCTTTGCCGATGCGCCAACATCGAGATGGTTGTGGCCAACGAAAACCGTGGCGATCGGTGAATTAAATAATTACTACAATAATGGCGGGGCAAAGTTTCACGTCTATCATCAGGGATTGGCCTACCCCGGCTGGTTCCAGTATGTTGATTATCAGAACGGGCATGGAATCTGGATAGGTGCTTCGGATTTCGACGATGGTGAGCAGACGTGGACATTTAAAGCGTCACATGTGGGCTATCGAACCACAGGTTCAGGTGAAATGTTTCCGCAGTCTTCGAAGATCACCTCGAAATTTGATCCTTCACCTCAGGTGTTTGTCGACGGACTGCAGTCCTTTAAATATCCGGTGGCATACGATTCATTTGCAACGGATATGAACGCCGATGTGATGGTGGAACAGACAATTAACACATTAATTGGCCTCACTCTCCATCGAACGGTGTGGGCCTTTTCAAACGAATACCACGATAATTATCATATCATAGAGTACGTCTTCGAAAATACCGGCGTAGCTGGCGAACCTGATGATAACATTGAGATACCGGAGCAGACCCTGGAAGATATCTATATCGGAATGGTCCGGAATTATGCCATGGCCGGTGAAGCCGGGAATAATCTTGTTGGGTATGGGGCAAATTGGGGCCGAAATACCATGAACGATGTGATCGGCGATGATATGAGTGACTGGTATGAGGAAACCTACCCGGACTTGCGAGGACAGTATGCCTGGCTGGGGTATGAACCGACTAATGACCGGGTGAACACTATTGGCGTTCCCATGACTTATGAGAGCGGATTATATAAACAGATGCCGGGTGATACCACCGGGCGCCTGCACTCTCCGAATTTTGCTGGGGTGGTAACACTTCATGCGGACGATGCTCAGGATGCAGCCGACGATGTTCCCCTGGATGAACGGCAGGATGATCCGTCCCAGCCGTCGATGACGGGGCATGTTTCCAACGGAGGCCAATTTGCCTCGAATGATGCCAATGATGAGACCAAACTGGTCTCAGAACTGCAGTTGCTCACCAGTGGACATTCTTCCCATGCCGATGTGGTTGTCGGCCCTCCGGCCACCACACCGGAACCGAGAGAAGACTGGATGCAGCGCATGGCGAACCAGACCAGCGATCCCGGTACCGATATCGAAGGGCGTCTGGCTATGACAGGGTACGGCCCTTACACATTGGATCCGGGAGAAAAATTCCGTATTGTGCAGGCCATCGGACTTGACGGTTTGGATGACCAGGCGGCGCTGGAAATCGGGGAAGAGTATAAGAGACTCCTGAACCAGGGCAATCCGGATGGAACCATTGACTTCGACAGTGATCGGAACGGAACCATCGACCCGGATGAGCAGCGCAGTAAGAACATGTGGGTCATGACCGCCAGGGATTCGCTGATCGATACCTGGATGAATGCGAAAGCCAATTATGAAAGCGGTTTTAACATCCCGAGTCCGCCCAAACCACCAAAAACCTTTGCGGTAACTTCAAAGCCGGATGAAATCGAATTGACGTGGGAACTCTATGAGGGTGAAAGCCCGCAAGGTTTCGAGATCTATCGTACGAGAAATTTTGTCAATTCATTCCGGGGTTCACAGTATGAACTGATCGCCGATTTAGATGGCAGCGCTACGAACTACGTGGATGACGATGTTTCACGCGGCGTGAGCTATTTCTACTATATGCAGGTGGTTGGATCTGAAAACACAGATAATACGGGAAATACACCAACTGGCGTGCCACTGAAGAGTAACCGGCAGTTTACACAAACCTATAATCCTGCCATTCTGAAACGGCCACCAGGAGAACAGCTCAGCGACGTGAAAATTGTTCCCAATCCCTATAATTTGAATGCGGACAAGGAAATTCGCTGGCCTGATGTTCAGGATAAGATCGGATTCCTGGAAATTCCCGGGGAATGCGATATCAAAATCTATACAGAAACGGGACAGCTAGTGCGAACCATCGAACATCGTGATTTCAGCGGTGATGAATACTGGAACCTCACTACCGATGCGAACCAGGTGGTTGCAAGTGGAATTTACATTGTTGTGATAGAGGATATTGAAACAGGAAATCAGATCATCAAGAAAATGGTGATTATCCGATAACCTGAATAAGAGAACCTGGTATGCCAGGAGTCTCTGCCTGCGTGCCAGGGTTTTCCCCGGGGCATTGGAAATCAATAATAAGTTGATTGTGATACTGGAGGAATTATGAAGTATACATTGGAAAAAATCATCACGCTGGTCTTGGTAACCTGTTTCAGTGTGGTGATGACGACACAACTGTTTGCCCAGGAAGATGATTATGTAGACGAACTCATCAACAGACCCACGGATCGGCTTGCACAAACCGGTATGAAGTTTCTGTCTGTGTCAGTGGATCCCCGCGGCGCTTCGTTGGGGAACGCTATGACTGCAGTGGAACAGAAATCGACTGCGATCTTCTATAATCCGGCTGGTATGGCCCGGATTGAAGGTGGCGATGTGTTCCTTGGACAGACTCAATTCATTGCGGATATCAGTTACAATGCAGCCAGTGCCGCCTATAGAACGCCAATAGGGGTGTTTGCAGTTTCAGGGGTGTTCGTAAACTATGGCGATATTGAGCGGGTGGTGCGTGCCGATAATGAAGATGGCTATCTGGTAGACGGGTCATTTTCACCAACTGCGAATGCCATTGGGTTGGGCTACGCCCGCGCCCTGACAGATCGATTCTCAGTTGGTGGTCAGATAAAATATGTCACGCAGAATCTGGGAACAAATGCCACTGCTTTTGATGACAATGGCGACTATGTGTATACCAGTTACAAAAAGAATGTGATGTCCTATGACTTCGGTATTCTATATAATACCGGATTCCGCAGCCTGAGTATCGGAATGGGGCTACGGAACTTTTCTCGGGAAATCACCTACGCTGAATTCGGGTTTGAACTGCCACTGGCGTTCAGCATCGGTGCGACTGTGAATGTACTGAATGATTTCACAAATATCGATCCAAATGCTCATAGGCTGGTACTTTCGTTAGACACAGAACGTCCCAGAGATTATTATGAACAGGTGAAAGTTGGTCTTGAATACACGCTTATGAACACGCTGGACGTAAGAGCCGGCTATGTGTATCCTGAAGATGAACGGGGCTTGAATGCCGGAGCAGGTATCCATAGAAACTTTGGAGAATTGGGAGTTTCCGTTGACTTCGCCTATACACAATTCGGCGCGTTCAGCAACGTCACCAGATTCTCCCTGGGCCTCACGTTCTAACCAAGCACATTGATGTGAAATGCAGGCATAGTAGTCGCAAAATTACAGACGAATCAACCTGTCCGACTCCGAAGGTGTTGACATGCAAAACATTTGCAGCATCTTCGGAGTCTTTTTAATCTTATCGCTTCGTTCTAAACTTCTACTCGGTGAATTGCAGCCGAGTTGACGTGAATAGAAACTGAGATAGTGCACTGTTCGCCTGGGTAGT
>CAYPST010000048.1:14840-16346 GCA_964413425.1 uncultured bacterium | reverse complement strand
TCTTATATCGAAGAGAGTTCAAGACGATTCAACTGAATAGGTATTTCCGGCGCTACAAACATCTTGTTGAAACAAAAATTGGCGATGGTAATGAGAGCAGATTTATACCCGTGTAGTTAACCTGCTCTCTCTTTCGGTATTGAAAACTTATTATAACTTTCGGACACGAAGGGAGTCGAAACCCAGACCTGTTTCTCCAGAGGGAAATAATGTTCGGAATGGGCCAGTATTATCTAATGAAGCACAGGAGTTATTTATGAGAAAGGTCTTTGCAGTGCTTGTAGCAGTATTTGGAATTTCCGGAATAATGTATGCGGGAAATATAGTGACAGTTCAGGGACAGGAAGGTGATTTCGTGCCGCTGTTCAACGGGCGCAATCTGGACGGATGGGTGAATATGAATGGAGCTCCCGAGACGTATACCGTCCGGGATGGGATGATTGTGTGCAGTGGTATCCCCAATGGGGTCTTGCACACCGAAAAGCAATACCAGAATTTTATCCTGGAACTGGAATGGCGCCATACGCAGGAAGGCGGCAATGCCGGCTTATTTATCCATTCGGATCCCCTTCCACCGGTGGGCCGTCCTTTTACCCGGGCCATTGAAATACAAATCATGGATGGGAATGGTGGAGATATTTTTGCTATCCAGGGAGCGACCATGACTCCCAAAGAACCCCATCCCAGAGGAGGGATGCGTTCATTCCCGACAGAAAATCGGAATCACCCACCAGGAAAATGGAACCATTACCGGGTAGAGAGCCAGGATGGCATGATTATACTCTCGGTGAATGGCGAAGAGGTGAACAGAGGGTACCATGCAAATCCGCGGAAAGGCTATATCTGTCTGGAATCCGAGGGGAGCGAAATCCATTATCGGAATATCAGGATCAGGGAGTTGCCCGGAATAGCACCGCCTCCGGCAGCTGTGGCGAATAAGGCGCAGGGATTTCGTCAGTTATACAATGGCAATGATCTCCGGGAATGGCGAGTCGCCCCAGGCAGTGAAGGCCACTGGTCCGCAGAAGGATGGATATTAAACTATGACGGGAAAAGTGAGGCAGAGAGCCCGGAAGATAAAGATCTCTGGACAAAACAAGAATTCCGCAATTTTCAACTGATTGTGGATTGGCGCCAGCCTGCCGAACCAACCGTTGAAGAGGTACCAATCGTGTTGCCCGATGGATCCTATGTCAGGACAGGAGATGGAGAGCAGATAACCATTCCGGTCAGAGATGCCGGAGATAGTGGCATTTACATCCGTGGCAGCTCGAAATGCCAGTTTAATATCTGGAACTGGCCGGTTGGTTCCGGAGAGATATATGGATACCGGACCGATGAAAATATGCCACCGTCGGTGCGGAGAGGGGTGACTCCGATTTTGAATGCGGATAATCGGATTGGTGAATGGAACCGGTTTGAGATTACCGTGATCGATGACTGGGTCACCTGTGTGCTCAATGGAAAGACGGTTATCAACGAGGTGCAATTGCCTGGTATGCCTGA
>CAYPST010000048.1:3783-14740 GCA_964413425.1 uncultured bacterium | reverse complement strand
TCAACCGGGAAAAATAACCCGGCGGGATTTTATGAAAGCTGCGGCCGCAGTTCCGGTGCTCGCGTTTTCGCCTACCATTGGTTTTGCACAGGACCAGAGGATCCAGGTGGGATTAATCGGGTGTGGAGGACGAGGAACCTATGATACTGCCAATTGCTTAAATGCCGCCCCGAACGTCGAACTGGTGGCGATGGGGGATCTGTTTGAAGATCATCTGGAGGACTCATTCACCAGACTCAATGAAAGGGTGGGAGAGAAAGTAAACGTCACCGAAAGAACGAAATTTGTCGGATTTGACGCTTACCAGGGCGTACTTGCCAGTGATGTGGATCTGGTCATTCTGACCTCGGCCCCGCATTTCCGCCCCAGGCATCTGAAAGCGGCAATTGAAGCCGGGAAACACGTGTTTATGGAAAAGCCGGTAGCGGTGGACCCGGTCGGGGTGCGATCGGTGATTGCCTCTTCGGAACTGGCGGAGCAGAAGGGATTAACCGTGGTGGCCGGGACGCAGATGCGCCGAGCGACGCATATTCAGGACGCGATGGACCGTATTCATGCCGGCGATATTGGTGACCTGGTGGGTGGCCAATGCTGCCGGTGGGGCGGAGCCATGTCAAATTGGGGCCCCCCGGAACGGGATCCGGAGTGGTCCGATATGGAATGGCAGATCCGGAACTGGTATTTTTATACCTGGTTATCCGGGGATTTTATTACGGAAATGCATATTCATAACCTGGATTTGATGAACTGGGCGTTTGCTTCACCGCCGGTGAGCTGCTCGGGGTTTGGTGGGCGACAGGCACGGAGAGGTCCCGAAGTGGGGAAATGGGGTAACATTTTCGATCATTTTTCCGTAGAATTTGTTTATCCGGGTGATGTGCGTATTGAATATATCGGCGCCCAGATCAACGATACGGCTCGCCGGAATGACCAGCGTCTGGTCGGCACGAACGGAAATGTCTATATTGATTTCAGCGAGGCAATTGTGAATGGAAGACAAAAGGTTGAGCTGAAACGTGGTGATATGAATCCGGCAATACAACAGCATGCGGATCAGATAGAAGCGATTCAAAAAGGCCGGAGTTTAAATGAAGGACTAAGGGTTGCAGAGAGTACCATGACCACCATCATGGGACGGATGAGCTGCTTTACGGGACAAACGGTGACCTGGGATTGGGTGATGAATGAATCCCGGTTGGATCTGAGTCCCCCCGGGTATGAGTTTGGTGATCTGGCCATCCGGCCGGAAGCGGTGCCGGGAATGAGCAAATTGGTGTGAAGTGCAGGAGTGAGCACGGGAGCTGAATTTTATTGCCTCACAGAAATAAATGCGAATGAAATGACGAGACAAAACGAAAGGAGAGACTCTCATGAAAACAAGTTATTTACGCGGTATGTCCATTTTCATCTTTTTTATGTTTGTTGCTGTTCCGACAATTGCACAGGTTGTTGCTCCTGAGGGATTCCTGCAGTCACCCCCTGATGACGGAAAACTGAATATTATCGTGTTCGGTGCTCATCCCGACGATGCCCAACTTGACGCCGGAGGAGTCGGGGCATTATGGTCGGACCAGGGACACCACGTGAAATTTGTTTCCACCACCAACGGCGACATCGGCCATGCTGTAAAGTCAGGCGGAGAACTGGCGAAAATACGCATTGCGGAGTTTCACGCTGCAGACAGTGTGCTGGGAATAGATGGATCGGAAGTCTTTGATATTCATGATGGTGAAATTATGCCCACCCTGGAAAACCGGAAAAAATATGTCCGGGCCATCCGGGAGTGGAAGGCGGATATTGTAATCGGGCATCGCCCCAATGATTATCATCCGGATCATCGTTATACGGGGATCCTGATGCAGGATGCCGCCTACATGGTCATTGTGAAAAATTTCCTGCCAAGCGTGCCGCACCTGACGCGAAATCCGGTGTTCTTATTTTCCAGCGATAATTTCCAGAAGCCCTATCCGTTTGAACCGGATGTGGTGGTGGCAATTGACAAGGTTATCGACCGAAAAGTCGACGCCATCTGGCAATTTGAATCTCAGATAGAGAGCTGGTGGGCCGCCGGGAACTTCGAGGATGTGATCCCGGTCCCGGATGATCCTCAGGCGCGTGCGGAGCGAAAACAGCAGGTAACAGAACGATTCAAACGGCGCTCGGCGGCTACAGCCGACCGATATCGTGATAAATTGATTGAACTTTACGGCGAACGCCGGGGGAAACAGATCGAATACGCTGAAGCATTTGAGGTATGTGAATACGGCCGCCAGCCTTCCAAAGAGGAACTGCTGGAAATGTTTCCGACATTTGAGTAGAATTTTGTGGGGGGCGAGAACCACAAGCTTCCGGAAGGGTACACTGACGGTCTTGTCGTATTAACTGATGTTTTTTACAGTGGTAATCGCCTCTCGATAACATGGAGTACACATGGTTGGTCTGTCGGATAAATACCTGATTATGCCGGACCTGGAACCATTCAATGGCAAAATAATGGATGATGAACATGGAGGAGAAACTCATGTCAAATATATCGGAACACTATAACAGCAGAAGGGAATTCCTTAAACTCTCTGCAGTGAGTGCAGGAGGGGCAGGATTACTTGGAATGGGTGTTGTGAATACCGCCGCCGGCGCGAGTAATGCCCAGGATCAGGTAGATTTGCAGAATCTGAGGCTGGTCGATTATGATCCCGATCCCCAGTTAGTAACAAAAGAAACTTACGTCCCCAGGAGCAGGTATACTGCCATTGATGTGCATAATCATCTCCGGAGGATAGTCGATAGAGGCCCCCAGTTCATTGACAGTTATGTGCGAAAGATGGATGAATGTAATGTACAGGCTATTGTGGACCTGGATGGCGGGTGGGGAGAAAACCTGGAAAAGCATCTGAAGGTATTAAAAGAACTTCACCCTGATAGATTTTACATCTATGCACGAGTTGATTGGAGCCGAATCGACGAGCCTGATTTCTCTGCGAACGCCGTGGAGGAATTGGAACGGGGAGTTGAGAAAGGTGTCCAGGGGTTGAAGATATCAAAACGCCTTGGTTTAGGAGCGAAATTCGCCGATGGCACCTACGTCCCGGTGGATACGCCAAAAATGGATCCGGTGTGGGAAAAGTGTGGGGAGCTGGGCATTCCGGTGGAGATCCATACCTCGGATCCGGTCGCCTTTTTCACCACGTTCGATGAGCATAATGAGCGGTATGAAGAGCTGGTGGATAATCAGGACTGGATGTTTAACAAACCAGAGTATTACGGAAAAGATGAGTTACTTACACAGAGAAATAATGTTATTGAGAGGCATCCCGATACCGTGATTATCGGAGCGCATTTCGGGAATCTCCCTGAGAACCTTGCCAGAGTCGGTGAATGGCTGGACAAATATCCCAATTTCTATGTGGATGTGGATGCCCGGCTCAGTGAATTGGGGCGCCAGCCGTATTCTTCCCGGCGGTTCATTATCAAATATCAGGATCGGATCATGTTCGGTACCGACGGAAATGCAATGGGACAGCCCATAGAAGATATGTACCGGATTCACTGGCGGTTTCTGGAAACTGATGACGAGTATTTCGACATCCAGAAAAGCCACAAATTTCAGGCGCGCTGGCGTGTCTATGGTCTGTATTTGCCTGATGACGTGCTGAAAAAGGTGTACCAGACGAATGCCCTGAAACTCATCCCGGGATCCAAAATCACTATTTGAGACCCTGAACTGGTCACAGGGAAACTAATTCGGGATTGCACACATTATATAGTGCAATTCCGTTATATTGTTTCGTTTGATTCTTGTGAGGTGAAAACGCTCTTGGTGGCGGAGGGGTGTATCTCTATCCGGTGGTCAGTCTGTCCAGGTACGTTTTTGCCACCTGCTGTTCAGGATTATACTTTAATGCATGTTGAAAGGCATCTCGTGCCTTGTCCAATTCTCCGGTATTGTAGTAGACAATCCCCAGATTAACCCAGGTCGAGACCATTGAAGAATCCGCTGTAAGGACCGATTTGTATCGGCGAATCGCCTCTGCCGTATCTCCGAGATATACGGAGAGGTTTGCTATAATATTGTGATAGGACAGGTTGTCTGGGTCAAGAGAGAGTGCCACGTTAAAAGCCTCTTTTGCCTCCCGCAACCGGCCGGAATTTTGTAAGGCATATCCGAGTTTAACCCAATCCACCGTGTTGTTGTAAATTTGTGCGTTGGCTTCCAGCTCCTCAATCTTTGAGGCCCACTGGCGTAAGGTATCAGCACGCGCCATGAGTTTCTTCCCGCGTTCCTGTTCGCCCTTCCTTAACAGCACTTGGCCCAGGTTATTCACAGCGGAAGCATACCAGGGACGCTTTTTTACCACATTTTCCAGATAGTGAGCTGCGCTGTCTAATTTTCCGAGTTGGTAAAACTGGGTTCCCACAATGAATTGGTAGTCGATATCATCCGGATTTTGTCGCAATCCTCGTCTGGAAAATTTGAGAGCTTTCTCATACTCCCCTTCATCCTGGTAGAATTGTCCTGCCCACATCAGAGCAGCAGTGTTTGTGCTATCGTACTGAATTGCTCGTTCAAAGGCGTACCGAGCACTATCGGTTTCTCCTGTCCGGGTATAGGTACGTGCCATATTCATCAAGACACGAGAGAGCAATTGAGAAGAAAAGGGATGCTTTTCTCGTTCGCGTTCATACAAGGACAGTGCCTTTGAAAACTCTCCCTCCCGGAAATATAGATTACCAAGATTGAAGTACGCACCTTTATAATCCTGATCCAGGTTGATTACTTCCTCGTAGGCGTTTTTGGCTTCATCATAATTTTTTAAAGTTGTGAAAATACGAGCGCGTTGGAATGGGATGTCAGGCAGTTCTGAGGTATATCGTTGGGCACTATCTGTGAAGGCTAATGCCGTGGTATAATCCGAATTCCGGAATGCTTCCTCTGATGCACGAAGATAGACAAGCGCTGTAGAGTCTGCAGTACTTAGTTGACTATTCGATGATGAAGTTGAGTTCTCACGGTTTCCGGACTTACAGCTGACGAGAAGAAGAGCGCACAAAATCAAAGAGAAAAGAAGGCCGGAGAAAGAAACGACACTGAGAATCTTGTGTTTCGGGAAATCTACCTTATTATACATATTCGAAATTCATGGTCTGCACACTCAATAATTAACTCAATGTGTTCAATGAATAACTATTACCCGGGGTTCTACCTAAGTACAGCGATACTTCGCTGTCCCAGAGGGACCCCATTGGGGCACTCGTATCGCTCAACTTAGGTATTAACTATTTATGATAATAATTAAAGTAAATAAGTCCAAGGGCCGATAGCTGATATCCCAGACGAAAATCCCGGTGTTTGTGTTATTTATTCTGTCCTGCATGGATGGAAAATAGTTGAAAATGCCCATGTTATGGTTATCTGACTGAAGCCGCCCTTTCCATTGTGTACATAGTATGATGCAGTATAAAAGGTAGACACTATCCTATTTCTCTTATAATCAAAATCAAAAAATAATAAAAAACAATAGTGAAAAGACTAAAGAATAAGGAAGTATAATTTGGCAAATAATACTTGATAACATATCGAAAATATACTAATATAAACTAAAATAAAATATCCATATATCTGTTCAATTTTCTGGATTATGGGCTTCTCAAAAGAATTCAGTTGCTGATGATGATTCAATTAACAGAACAGTTCAGGGACGTAACGAATTAAAATTACATCGTTGCTATTTTCCATATAATTTCTTGATAACCTCCTCCTCCCCCATAATGGGGAGCAACTGTCTCTGCACATTGGACAATGTGCAGAGACAGTCATCTATGGGTGTGAGATGATAGAATGAGTGGAGAGGCCGTTTCAACAATAAGGCGGAGCAGTTTGGGCCAGTTTGGTTTGGCGTTGAAATAGAGGGGATCATCGGATAATACACCACAGATTTCTTTATATCTCACAATTTGTATGTTATCTGTATCCATAGATTGGTACTATGAAATCCGGAGCCATGATTCTTGATAAAATCAGGAATCGTTGAAGATGGAAAAGAAATCCGGAATTCTAGTGAATCAATTATTCTGATGTTGGGGAGTTATCAGAGTGATAGTGAAAACGCGAATCAGGTCATGGTCACTTTCTCTAACGTATCTTAGTGCGTATGTAATGGAGAGGGCGATGACACGAAACACTGAAAGATAGGATAGTATGAGTAAACCGACTAAAGCAGACCATTCTTCAGATAGCGCATCAGAATTCGGAATTAGTGGGCAGGAAAGCAGTTCCGGTCAGTCGACGGGAGCAGATATTTTTAGTATGGGCAAGCCTATTCGCCTGGGATTTGTCGGGGTAGGTGACCAGGGATCCTGGCACCTGGATGTTGCCCTGGGAATTCCGGACGTCGAAGTGCCTGCTCTCTGCGATATCGATCCGCATTATCTCCATAGAGCCAAACGCTGGGTTGAGGAATCGGGTCGCCCGACGCCACGATTGTATGATCGTAGCAAAACAGATTTTGAGCGTTTGTGCGCCGAAGAGGATCTGGATGCGGTTATCTGCGCCACCTCATGGAAATGGCATGCGCCGGTGCTCCTGGCTGCCATGAGAAATGAGAAGCATGGTATCAGTGAAGTACCGCTTTGCCAGACGGTCGAGGAAGCCTGGGAACTGGTGGAGACCTACGAGAAGACCGGCAAATTCGGGACCCTGGGATTCAAGACGGTCCATTCCGCAATTACCAATATGATCCATCATGGTGTGTTTGGCGACATCATACACTTCGAATCCGGATACATCCATGACCTCCGGCTGGTGAAGTTTGATCCGGAGCGGGAACCGTGGCGCTTACAACATTCTGTTGATCGCAACGGGAACCTCTATCCGGACCATCCGACCGCTAGAGCCATTCCGATCATGGATATTAACCATGGGGATCGGTTCGATTATCTGGTCTCATTGAGTTCAAGTGCCACCATGCTCAACGACTACGCTGCTCATTATTTTGGTGAGGACCATCCCTATGCCACAGCGGAGATGGCTCAGGGAGATTATAACGCAACGCTGCTCAGGACGGTTAATGGGAAAATGTACACCCTGAATTTTGATACCAATACCCCACATCCCCGGGGAATTACGCGAATGCAGGGCTCGAAAGGGGTTTATATGTACGGACGGGGTGTGGGACAGAAAATTTACCTGGATGGAGTCAGTCCTGAGGAACATCAATGGGAGGACGCCGCCCCATATTTTGAAAAATACGAGCACCCGGATCAGAAGCAGTACGATCCACCGGAACGGGAGTCGCTGCGGGGCCATTCCGGTGGCAGGCGGACTCCCTATCGCTGGTATCGACTTATCCGTGCCCTGCGTACTGGAATTGTCACTGATTTCGATGTATACGATTCGGTAACATCAAGTACAATTTCGCCGCTCTCGGAAATGTCCGTGGCAAGCGGAGGCGAACCGGTGGATTTTCCGGATTTTACCAGAGGAGAGTGGAAGAATCGGAAGACATTTGAAACAGTCTACTATGAAGGTTAGTCGTATCTGCAAAGATATCGAGGCAAACGGAGCGCAAAGTTATGGCAACAACGACAATAAATGATGGAAGCACGGCAGCTGGCGGGAGTGCCATGGCACAGGGGGATACAAGTCTTGTGCGCATCGGATTTGTGGGTGTTGGTGACAGGGGGTCGTATCACCTTGATGTGGCGCTGGGGATGCCCGGTGTCGAAGTCCCTGCTCTCTGTGATATTGATAACAATTACTTATACCGGGCAAAACGATGGGTCGAACAGGCGGGACAACCTACGCCAAGGTTATATAACCGGGGAAAGACAGACTTTGAACGGCTCTGTGCCGAGGAGGATCTGGATGTGGTGATTTGCTCCACTCCCTGGGAATGGCATGCACCGGTGTGCCTGGCAGCCATGCGGAATGACAAGCATGCGGTGAGTGAAGTTCCGATTATTCTGACTCTGGATGAGGCCTGGGAGGTCATCGAAACCCATGAGAAAACCGGGTACTGGGCAACCCTGGGATTGGAAGGCTTCCGGGGGCTCACGGTGACGCATATGGTCCAGCAGGGATTATTCGGCGACATTATTCATGCGGAAGGCGGCTATATCCATGATCTTCGATTGGTAAAGTATGATCCCGAACGGGAACCCTGGCGGCTGCAGCATTCCATCGACCGGAACGGCAACCTCTACCCGGATCATCCCATGGGAGCAATAATGCCTCAGCTGGACATTAACCACGGGGATCGCTGGGATTTTCTGGTCTCCATGAGTTCCGGATCTCAGACCTTGAATGAATTCGCAGCCCACTATTATGGAGACGAGCACCCCTATGCCTCATTGTCAATGGCCCAGGGGGATTACAACGCCACCCTGCTGCGAACAGTCGATGGAAAGATGGCCACGCTGAATTTTGATACCAATACGCCGCACCCCAGGGGACAGTATCGATTGCAGGGGACCAAAGGGGTGTATTGGAGCGACCGGTATGTCCCCACGGAAAACGCAAAAATCTATCTGGATGGCATCAGCCCGGAAGCGCACCAGTGGGAGTCTGCCCAGCCGTATCTGGAGGAGTATGAACACCCCATTCGGAAGAATTATAATCCTCCGGAACGGAAGCAGATACGGGGACACGGGGGCGGACGAGGGCGCACGCCGCTTGAATGGCATCGGCTGGTGACGGCTATTCGCGAGAGTACCATGCCGGATTGGGATGTGTACGATTCGGTCACCAGCAGTGCGATATCGGCACTCACTGAACAGTCTGTGGCCCGGGGAAGTGTACCTATCGAGGCGCCTGATTTTACCCGCGGTGAATGGAAAAATCGGCCGAGATGGATTTTAACCTGACGCTGGAAAAAAATAGCACACTGATGCACACAGAAATAACTGGATGACCGCGGATCAAAAATCATTGGAAAAGTATTTAGCCAGAAGAAAAAATCTGTGTCTGTATTTGATAGTTCGAAAAGAAGTTTGGTCATTTGACCTTCAGTGTGCATAGGCTGAACAGGATTCAAAGGAGAGAATTAAATGAAAAAACGTTATAATCGGCGGGAGTTTTTAAAAGTTTCCGGGAGCGCAATGGGAGGTGTAGGATTTGCGGGACTTGCTCTCCCGGGGATAGCCCGATCGGCGATGCAAACCAATGAGCAATCGGTTCGGCTGGGTTTCGTGGGCATCGGGGGACGAGGCTCCTATCATCTGGATGCGGCGCTTGGCATCCCGGGCGTCGAAGTGCCGGCTCTTTGCGAAATTCGGGACGACCGTTTGCAGCGCGCCAGGGAATGGGTTGAACAGTCAGGTCGTGCAACCCCGAACCTCTATGGGCGATCCGAAATCGACTTTCAGCGGATGTGCGAAACCGAAGACCTGGATGCAGTCATCTGCTCCACCAGTTGGAAATGGCATGCACCGGTGTGCCTGTCTGCCATGCGAAATGACAAGCACGCGGTCACCGAAGTGCCCATCATCCAGACGGTGGATGAAGCCTGGGAGATTGTGGAAACCTACGAGAAAACAGGCTACTGGGCCACTCTCGCACTGGAGCAGGTCCTGCTGGAATCGTTTGACGGATTGTATTTGACGGTGCTCAATATGATTCGCCGGGGGATGTTCGGGGACATTATTCATGCGGAGGGCGGCTATATTCATGATCTGCGGTTTGTGAAGCATAGTCCCGAACGGGAGCCCTGGCGGCTGAAGCACTCCATTGAACGCAACGGGAATCTGTACCCGGACCACCCCATGAACCGAATTATGCCTCACATGGATATCAACCACGGGGACCGGTTTGATAAAATCGTCTCAATGAGCTCAAAGGCAGTCATGTTGAACCGCTATGCGAAGGAGTATTACGGACCGGATCATCCCAATGTCACCATGGAGATGAAACAGGGCGACTATAATGCTTCGCTTATTCGCACGGTGAACGGCAAGCTGGTGACGCTGAATTTTGATACCAATACCCCGCACCCCCGGGGACTGTACCGGATGCAGGGTTCGAAAGGTGTCTTTCTGGATGGTCGTGCCATTGGAGGTGCGCAGGTGTATTTTGACGGAATTAGTCCGGAGGCACACCAATGGGAACCGGCGGATGAATATATCAAAGAACACAAACATCCGGCTCTGAAAAATTATAACCCGCCTGAACGGCAGGCGATACGCGGACATGGGGGGCGAAGCCGGCAAACGCCGCTCACGTGGCATTTGCTAATCCGAAATCTCCGGGAAGATACCATGCCGTATTTCGATGTATATGATTCGGTGACCAGCAGTGTCACGTCGGCGCTCTCCGAGCAGTCCGTGGCCAATCGCAGCCGGCCGGTGGAATATCCGGACTTCACCCGGGGGAAATGGAAGACACGTCCACCGATTACCATTGAACTGTAACTTCAGGAATAATGCGAGAATAGAAACTATCTGACAGAGGGAGAGAAAGGCGATACCACATGAGTTATCAGATTGATCGCAGAGAATTTTTAAAAACTTCCGCAGTCGGTCTCGGCGGTCTCTTCGCCATAGGGCTTGGGACAAAAAGGATTGCGGCGCAGCAGTCATCAAGTGCAGAGACAATACGTTTGGGCTTTGTCGGCGTCGGCGATCGGGGATCCTATCATCTCGACGCCGCATTGGGCATTCATGGCGTCGAAGTACCCGCCTTATGTGACATCGATAATGCATATCTGTACCGGGCCAAGCGCTGGGTGGAAGAAACCGGTCGGCCGACACCCCGGCTGTATAACAGAAGTGAAACCGATTTTCAACGGCTGTGCGCGGAAGAGGAGCTGGATGCCGTGATTTGTTCCACCTCGTGGAAGTGGCATGCTCCGGTGTGTCTGGCGGCCATGCGGAATGAGAAACATGCGGTCACCGAAGTCCCGATGGTGCAGACGATTGATGAGGCCTGGGAAATCGTGGAAACGCACGAAAAAACCGGCTATTGGGC
>CAYPST010000048.1:0-3683 GCA_964413425.1 uncultured bacterium | reverse complement strand
TCTCCATGAGCTCCGGCGCCCGGATGTTGAACGCATACGCCGCCCACTATTATGGGGAGAAGCATCCCTATGCTACCAAGGAAATGAATCAGGGGGATTACAACGCAACGTTGATCAGAACGGTGAACGGGAAGCTCATCACGCTGAATTTCGACACCAATACGCCTCATCCCAGGGGTATGTACCGGGTGCAGGGATCAAAAGGCGTTTACCTGCGCGGCAGCGCACTGGACGAACCCAAGATTTACCTGGATGGCATCAGCCCGGAGGAGCATCAGTGGGAATCGGCGGAACCCTATTTGAAAGAATACCGGCATCCTATTCTCGATGACTACCAACCCCAGGAACGCAAGCAGGCACTCCGGGGACACGGAAGCCGGATAACCACGACTCCACTCACCTGGTACCTGCTGGTGCGGGATCTCCGGAATGACGATATGCCCTACTTTAACGTCTACGATTCGGTGACCAGCAGCGGGGTTTCACCGCTCTCGGAACAATCGGTTGCCAATGGAAGCCGGCCGGTGGACGTTCCGGATTTCACCAAAGGGAGATGGGAGCATGAGAGCCAATTTCAGCTGACGTGAGAAAAGAGGGTCCGCTAAGTGTTACTCAGCTTCGGAAGAGAATGAACCATTCCCTTGGGATGTGCTATTTTTTATGAATTATTCAGGTTAAACTGTTCTTCCGCCATCCCGGCGATGGTTTCGCCAATCGGTATACTGGCAGTGGCCGCGGGAGACGGGGCATTCAGCACGTGGATCATATTTGGGCGTTGGACAATGCGGAAATCGTCCACCAGGGAACCGTCCGGATCCAGCGCCTGTGCTCGGACGCCAGCTCCGGCAGGTCGGACATCTTCGGGCTGAATCTCCGGAACTAATCTCTGCAAGGCCCGGACGAATGCCTGCTTGGAATACGATCGGTACATCTCGCCGAAGCCGGTTTTCCAGAATTTCCCTGCCAGTTTCCAGAAACCTTTATACGTAAATGTGTCCAGCGTATCCTTCAGCGAGAAACTCCATTTGGAATACCCTTCCCGTCGAAAGGCTAAAACAGCATTGGGACCGGCTTCCACCCTGCCGTCAATCATCCGGGTGAAATGCACTCCCAGAAACGGGAATTTCGGGTCGGGCACCGGATAGATCAGAAAATTCACCAGCGATCTCTTCTCTGGTATCAGTTCGTAATATTCTCCCCGGAAGGGGACGATTTTGACGTCAGGTTTCGCACCGCACAGCCTGGCCACCCGATCAGAATACAGACCGGCACAGTTGACCAGGTACCGACAACGGATTGTTCCCGAGGCCGTTTCCAATACTATTGAATGGGTATTAACCTCACACGCCATTACTCTCGAATTTGTTCTGATTTCGCCACCGTTTTCCTGAATTAATTCGGCGAACTGCCTGGCGATGACAGCGAAATCCACAATCCCGGTCTCTTCAACCACCAATCCGGCGATACCGGAGACATGCGGTTCATACTCCTTCAGTGCTTCTCCGTCGACCCGATAGATGCCCCGTAATCCGTTCGCATGGCCGCGGCGTTCCAGTTCGTCCAGCCAGGGCAATTCTTCCTCCGAGGTGGCTACCACGACCTTCCCGGATCGTTCATGAGGAATATCATACTGTTTACAGAAAGCATATAATTTCTCCCTTCCGTTGGTGCAGGTGTGTGCCTTCAATGATCCGGGAGCATAGTACAATCCGGAATGAATAACTCCGCTGTTATGTCCGGTCTGATGAGTCGCTAAATCCTCCTCTGCCTCTAATACAATGAGTCGAATGTTGAACTGATCTGTGAGCGTTTTCGCGGTGGCCAGACCGACGATCCCTCCGCCAATCACAGCAATATCATACTGGTGGGTGTGCATAGAAAATTCCTCTCCGGCTAGTTCATGATTTCGGGTCTCCCATAAATATAAAAGGATGCGAAAATAAACATAGCCCCAATTATTCATGCATCCCACAAGCCTAGCACATCCCAAAGAAAGGATCTTATTGAGGCTGAAGAACGCGGAGACAACAGACTGCTCCGACTTTGTCGGGAGGTGGCAACGGATCTCCCCCTGCCCACTCTTTCAAAGGATAGAAGTACAGCAGCCGGCTGCGCTCATGAGAAGGCACATCTGCCAGAAACGGAGGCGCGCCTTGGCAGGAAACCGATGACTCCGATAGTCTCCAGCGCCATTCCTCACTCCTCCTGCCATGCTGGCCCGCTCATGTCCGGGTGGATGTGGTGCGGGATCTGGTTTTTATCTGTGGTCACCCGGTGTTTCCGCGTTTATCCCCGGCCTTCGACCAGACGGGCCGGCCTTTGACCTGCACGTGCTATTCTCCTTTGGTTTATGAATAATTCGGGCTGAAAATATTCTGTAAATTCGTTAACTTCCGTTGAAAAAGTAGTACGAAATTATTTAAGCATACGAATGAACACTCTCCCGGAGATATTCGAAGTCCATGAGAATGTAATTGAAAGGAGTGAGGTATGGTTACCACCCCTTCACAGATGCTAAAACTCGGAACCAGGATGCCTGCGTTTGAGCTGCCGGATTACGATGGCAATAGCTATCGCAGTGATGCTTATAAAGATCAGCCGGTGCTGGTGATATTTCTGTGTAACCATTGTCCGTACGTCCGGTATATCGTTGATACACTGTCAGAACGGGTGAAAGAGTACCAGGAAAACGGAGTTGCTGTCGTCGGAATCAATGCCAACGACATTGAGCAATATCCGGATGATGCACCGGAGAAGATGAAGGAATTTGCGGAGAAACACGAATTCAGTTTCCCGTATCTCTATGACGAATCCCAGGAAGTCGCGAAAGCGTATCGGGCCGCCTGTACACCGGATTTCTTCCTGTTTGATGCCGATCACAAGTTGTATTATCGCGGTCAATTTGACGACAGCCGTCCCAAAACAGATGTGCCGGTGACGGGCGAGGATTTGGATGATGCCGTGGAGCGTCTGCTGGCAGGTGAGTCGATTCCGCAGCGACAGAAACCTTCGGTGGGATGCAACATTAAATGGAAACCGGGCAATGAACCGGAATATTTCAGATGAGTGGAGCGATTTGGCCCGTAAACACTCATGTTCTGAATGGATAAAAAAATATGGCTATTAAGAGTGCTCAGTTTTGGGGAAGGCACTCGGGGGGAAAAGTCCCGTCGTGATGTGGAGGAACTGAGGGAGGAGTTGGAGCAGTGAAACAACAACCTCATCCCTCGGTCCCTCTCCTTTCCCGTAGGGATGCCTTTGGCACGCAAGGAGAGGGTTACCCGTCCTGTTCCCTGCCCGGAACAGACACCTGAGCAAAGCTAATCGTCATAAAAAAATAGCACGGGATCGACACAGAACTAAACAGGCGACCTCAGATCCTACTGGCAATTCAGCACCCAGATATATTGATGCATCTCGAAGAGATCACACTGGGATAAGTACTCAAGTTGCGGCGGTAAGGAGTTTTGCTAGTGTTATGTTGGTAACGGATTATTCACTCCGGTGCAAAAGTGCCGGATATCAACGCTTTCGGCCCTTATGCACTTATTTCCCTATATACCCGGTGGGCGGGGATCGAGGGCCTTTTTCTGCCTGCTGCTTACTATTCTTCTCCGGTATAAATAATTATGACTATTAAATCTACTCAGGACAATTCCCGGAACGGTGCAAGCTCAGGTCTT
>CAYPST010000047.1:0-29408 GCA_964413425.1 uncultured bacterium | reverse complement strand
GTTTAAAAAAACAGCTGGAAAACATGAAGTTTTTTTAATGGACGTATAGGCAGTAGGCAGTGGGCAGTCCCGATAATGAAACGTTTTCGAAATCACATTCGCCGCGGCGAATAAAGAGTTTCAAATTCCCGCTTCGCCGGGATAGGCAGCGGGCAAAGTTTAATATCAAGTCTCAAATTATCAGTGTCTTTCAGTGAGTTTCGGTGTTTCAGTTATGTATTATTTCTTTGTCCCAGAGGGATCTCTTTGCCGAAGGCCTCGAAGAGACTCCCCCAACGGGATCCCTTCTGGGACTTCGGAGCATCCCTTCGGGCGAGGCGTTATCTAAACACACTCTCCCATAGATTCCCAGCCTGGTTTTTCATTGAAAAATTCGCTGTGAAGTCTTACCGTATTTACAAACAACAAGGAGGAGTATGAAACTTCTGTTCGTTTGCACCGCGGGCCAACAGCGCAGCCCGACTGCTGCAAAACTTTTTGAGGGAATGGGGTATCAAACGGATTATGCAGGCGTACATGGGGTCGGGGATCAAGCACTGACTGTGAAGAATCTCGAATGGGCTGACCTGGTAATTGTGATGGAGGAATTTCACCGGGCCTCCATCAAGCAGCGTTTCCCGGAATACGCTGATAATCACCGAATTCACGTTCTCAATATTCCGGACATCTATTATCGGGATGATCCGGAACTGGTCGAGACTATTAAGCAAAAAATGGAAACCGTTCTCTAACTTGCCCACCCCGGAAGGTTATCGCGCCCGGTCAAAACAATTTGATACCAGGAACCTATTGATTTTTCTGGATTGCCGAAGTACTATACAACTGTTGCCAGTTCAGGTCCCGGCATAACTATAACAAGAGAGAGAAACTATGATGGTAAGACATTTCTTATGCTTTTTCTCTATTCTATTCCTCTTCTTGATTTCCTGTGAAAAAGAACCCCTGACCGTGACCCACACAGAATTCCGGAACGAGAAAATGTTTGTGACTCTGGAGGGCCCCACTCAAACTGTGGATCAAGTTGTTGCTACTGTGCGTGAGTATCCCTCCTATACCTTCACCTTCCGCAATGATGGGCAACAGGGAGACTCCACCGCCGACGACAATGTATGGACGTATGCATTTACCGAAGACTACGGCGCAGACCCGGGACTCTATCACATGGAAATCACCGTGAAAACAGAGGATGGCGAGGAAGTGGTGACCGAGGGTTTCGCACAGCAACAATATGGGAAGAGCGGCGAGATCGAAGTACCTTTCACAGACTGATGTCAAGGATTCAACTCCGGTAACCATACTTCTGTCATCACGTTCTGAAACTTTGAGATCTGCTGAATAAGGTGTCCGGAATTCAGAGGATACACCATCAAATGTCTAACCTTCGAATCAGGAGAAGTATTCTCACTGCTAGTATAGCAGCAGTATTTAGCATGTGCGTGAATCAACCCGAACTTATTCAACTATTACCCGACAACGTTGAAGGTTGGACTGTTGCAGAACAGGATCGCATTTATACGCCGGATAATTTATACGATTATATTGATGGCGGCGCTGAACTTTATCTTTCCTATGATTTCCGGCGCATGATTAACCGGGTGTACACTGCTCCTGATCAGCCAACAATCCAGGTAGATCTATTCGATATGGGCACATCTCAAAACGCCTATGGAGTGTTTTCTCATTCCAGAGAAACTATTGACAGCACTTATGGGCAGGGTTCCCAGTATGTTCCCGGCTTATTGCTGTTCTGGAAGGACCGGTATTACGTTTCAATCCTGGCCAGCCCTGAGACCGAAAAAGCCAAACAGACAATTTCCCGGATCGCCCGCCGGATCGAGCAGGCAATTCCCCGGGAAGGGCAGAAACCGCAAATTCTCCGCCTTCTTCCCGAAGAGGCACTGGTGCACGAAAGTGTGCGCTATTTTCATCATTACATCTGGTTGAATTCGCATTATTACATCGCTGACGAAAACATCCTGCATATTAACGAAGATACCGATGCCATACTGGCAAGATACGGCACACCGGATCAGCGATATTATCTTTTGCTAATTCAATATCCAGGCGGCAATGAAGCCGCACAAGCCAGACACGATTTTGTCCGGAATTATGCACCGGAGCTGGAACAGGAACAGACTGTCCGGATTGAAGACGGAACCTACATCGGATGTCGAACCGTCGATCACTACCTGGTCGCTGTATTGAACGGTCCTTCGGTTAATGCGGTTCATTCTCTCATGGAGAGCGTCTCCCGGAAGATATCGGAAAAACAAACTTCATAATTCATACCAAGTGAGGCAGATGTGAAACGAACACCCTTCACCAGACGTGATTTCTTAATAAATACTGTTTCGATGGCCGCCGGTGCCCTGTATCTCTCTCTGCCGGGTCATCATCTGCCGGGTGCCCGGGAAGAGAAGTCCAGGGTGGTGCTCATTCGACATCACAACCTCCTGGATGATCTGAACAGGCCGAACGAGGGTATCGTTCAGCAGATGCTGGATGAAGCGGTTATGACGTTATTCGATGTATCCACACCCGCCGAGGCCTGGAAGCAGATAGTGCAACCCTCGGATGTGGTGGGCATTAAAACGAACGTCTGGCATTATTTACCCACTCCGCCTGCGCTGAATACGGCCATCAAACATCGTGTCCGGGAGGTGGGCGTTCCGGAGAAAAACATCAGTGTCCGCGACAGAGGACTGCGAAACGATCCGGTCTTCATGGAAGGGACCGCACTTATTAACGTTCGCCCCATGCGGTCTCACCATTGGGCAGGGGTGGGAACGCTCATTAAGAACTACATTATGTTCACAGAGCAGCCCAGCGCCTTCCATCCGGATTCGTGTGCGGACCTGGCAACCATCTGGAAACGACCGAAAATCGCCGGAAAAACCCGGTTGAATATCCTGGCAATGTTTACCCCGCTCTTTCACGGGATCGGTCCCCACCATTTCAGTCCGCAATACATCTGGCCCTACCAGGGATTGCTGGTGGGACTGGATCCGGTTGCGACGGATGCCACCGGTGTGCGAATTATCCAGGTCAAACGGACCCAACACTTCGGCGAGGAGCGGCCCCTGAATCCTCCTCCCAAACACATCTTCCTCGCGGATACCAGACATCACCTGGGAAGTGCGGATCCGAACAGGATTGAACTGATCAAACTCGGGTGGCAGCAGGATTCGTTAATTTAATGCTCTCGTGATTTAGTCCGCTCAGAGAGGCGGCAGACGCTGGCCCCGAAGTGTGCCAGAAATATCACGTTCTCAGAAGACGACCTGCCATTGATACAGCGTGGAAATCATTGGCGGATATCAGGACTACTAACAATATTGTATAATCAGATTGTCAGATTGTCGTCATATCCTCCGTTACGGGGAACTCCCATTGCCCGTATTCATAAATGACTTTTTCATGGCTTCCGGCCATCGTTCGGTTGAGGTTCCTTTCTCCCACACAGAGGTGCTTTTCTGGCGCTCTGCACCTCCCCAATAGGAAAAGCGCCTGCGATACATGGAGAAATTTGCTCTATTATATTAGCTTCGTACCAGATATGGAATCGGATCAATGACCATGCAGGAGGAATTGTAGTAAAACACATGTGGTTTGTATTCGCTTTCGCTGCCGCAATATTTGCGACGCTGGAACGTACGTTAATGAAAAGTGCGGTGGTCACCGCCACTGATCGCACGATAGTATATACCAGATATCTTGTGGCATCCGGAATCGCAGTGGGCATGCTCTTGTTTATCCCCGTCCCTTCAATTGCTCCCGCTTTCTATCCCTCCGCGCTGTTTGGCTGTCTTGCGGACGTTGCCGCGATTGTGTTTATGAGTCGATCCCTCCGGCATTCCTCCATGTCCCGGGTGGTTCCGTTATTATCCTTTACTCCTGTCTTCCTGTTATTCTCCGGATTCATCGTGTTAGGCGAAACTCCTTCTCTGTTAGGGATAATCGGAGTCGTCATCGTCGTTTCCGGATCCTACGTACTCCATATCGAACGCTCGCAACAATCACTCTGGCAACCTTTGCATCTGTTGCTCCAGGACAGGGGAGCACGATACATGTTTATCACCGCCTTCTGCTTTTCTATCGCTGTTCCATTCTTCAAGAATGCAATTCTGCACTCCTCCGCCCTGTTCGCCCTTGGGACGACCCTTCCCTTTTCAACCCTCCTGTTGTCGGTCTACCATCTTATTTTCCGGCGCCGTTCGCTCGGAGAAATCTTACCGAATGCCGCCTCCATGAAATCGCTTATCACTCTCGGGGTCACAGTATTTTGTGTCGCCCTTTCGGTGAATCTTGCCTTCACAACAGGGCTGGTTTCCTATGTGGTCAGTATTAAACGCCTCAGTATCCTGTTTAACATTATTGTCGGCTTCCTGTTCTTTCAGGAGAAACGGCTCCTGCAGAACCTGTCCGCCGGCGGCATCATGATTCTCGGGGCCATTCTCATCCTGTTACACTAATTGACTGGCAATGTCGCTCCGCAGAAGGCCACATTATTACTGCTGCACCCAATCCTTTTAGAGATTATACCTATGCCGGGTATGTTTCATAACCATGGATGACATATTATCTTTAATCCGAGGTTAAACAACAGCAGGCACTCTGGGAACTCGATTTCTACCGGGGGTTACTTCTCGGTTCTCCACATATACAATCGATCCCAAACTGTTGAAAACCAGGATCAGATTCAATAATTTACTGAAACATTCGGAACCGATTTCTTGGTAAATTATTAGTGCATTATAACACGTAACGTATGAGAGGAATTACATGTACATGTGGTGAATTTTTTAACCCAGGTCCGGTTGTGGTTAACAAAGTATAACGACTTATAGAGGAGTGAGGAAACGATGGCGGCACAGAACAGATTGGCTGACTCCCGAAGTCCATATCTTCAGATGCACGCAGATAATCCGGTGGACTGGTATCCCTGGTGTAAAGAAGCTTTTCAGAAAGCGGAAGAGCAGGATAAACCCGTCTTTCTCTCCATCGGATATTCCACCTGTCATTGGTGTCACGTGATGGAGCATGAATCCTTCAGCGACCCTGAGGTGGCCGAAAAGATGAACGAAGCGTTCGTCAGTATCAAGGTGGATCGGGAAGAGCGGCCGGATATCGACCAATTGTATATGGATGTGTGTCAGATGCTCACCGGTCGGGGCGGCTGGCCTCTCACCGTGATTATGACCCCGGCGAAGCAACCGTTCTTCACAGCGACGTACATTCCCAAAGAGAGCCGGCACGGGCAAAAGGGCATGCTGGATCTGATCCCGCAGATTACCCATCTCTGGGAGGAAGACCGCGAGCGTGTGTTAACCTCTGCACAGGAAGTGACACGCCTATTACAGCGTGCCCCGGAGAAATCCTCCGGATTGAGCCTGAATGAACAAATACCTCAGCGGGCATACGAGCAGCTGGATCGACGCTATGATGAAGAATACGGTGGTTTTGGCCAGGCGCCCAAATTTCCCTCGCCCCATCACCTGCTCTTCCTGCTCCGGTATTGGCATCGGACCGGCGATGAGCAGGCCCTCTCCATGGTGGAAAAGACCCTCCGCCGGATGCGGTTGGGCGGACTCTTCGATCACGTGGGCTATGGGTTCCACCGGTATTCCACCGACCGGGAATGGATACTTCCGCATTTTGAAAAAATGTTATACGATCAGGCGCTGCTGGCGATCGCTTATACGGAGGCCTTCCAGGCTACCAAAGATGAATTTTACCGGGAAACCGCCCGGGAAATTTTCACCTACGTTCTCCGTGAAATGACCTCGCTTGACGGGGCCTTCTTCTCTGCCAGAGATGCCGACTCCGAAGGCAAAGAAGGGGCTTTTTATCTGTGGACAACAGACGAAATACGCGATATTCTGGATGCGGATCATGCCGAGCTATTCATCGATGTATATAATCTCACCGAGGAGGGGAACATTCGGGAGGAAAGCACCGGAAAACAGACCGGAGCCAATATTATCTATCTCAAAGAGCCCCTAACGGCACTGGCCGAGAGACGGGGGATGAAAGAATCAGAACTGGAAACCGAGCTCGAGCGTGCCCGGCAAGCCTTATTTGCTCATCGTGAACAGCGCGAAACCCCTCTGCTGGATGATAAAATACTCACGGATTGGAACGGCCTGATGATCGCCGCTTTTGCCAAGGCATCCCGCGTCTTTACAGACCCTCTGCTGGCGGAAGATGCTGATAAAGGCGCCACTTTTATTCTGGAGTATATGATGGATCAACAAGAGCGGCTGCTTCATATGTATCGGAAAGGGCAGTCGGATGTCCTGGGCAATCTTCCGGACTATGCCTTTTTCATCTGGGGATTGCTGGAATTATATGAAACCACCTTCAAACCCCGGTATTTACGTACCGCCATGAGCCTCGCCGACGATATGATGGTGCGATTCTGGGATACGGAGAACCACGGATTCTATTTTACACCCGATGATGGTGAGCATATGATTGCGCGTCAGAAGGAGGCGTATGACGGAGCGTATCCTTCCGGAAATTCGGTCGCCATGTATGTATTGATCCGCCTGGCCCGGCTTACCGGGAACCCGGATTACGAAGAATATGCCATGAACACGGCAGAGGCCTTTACCGGGATATTAAAGGCGCAACCGGATGCCTTAACCATGATGTTATGCGGTTTGGACTTTGCCATCGGCCCGTCGTATGAAGTCGTCATCGCCGGACAGCAGGAGACATCCTCCACCCGAGCGATGATACGGGCGGTGTGGTCAACCTACCTGCCAAATAAAGTGGTGTTGTTTCGACCCACTGGAGCAGAGAAAGAAATTATCCACCTGGCGGAATATACGAAAAATCACAATCCCATCGACAATAAGACCACAGCATACGTATGTCATGACTTCACATGTAAGCAGCCAACCACTGATATCGACCAGATGCTGGAATATCTGGAGGAAAAATAGATCAGCGCGAATCACTCGTTCCATGGAACAATTTCTCCCGAAAACAGAAAGTGATTCCCCTGGAATTCAAATCCCGCCAAGGCTCACAAATACAATACCTCCGCAATCCCGGCTGTTCTCATTGCTCGTGAGAACGGGAATAAGACTTCCGGGTGCGAGTGAGGTGGATCTATTCAAACATCTGACCAAATGAGAAGGAGTGTGGAATGACTGACTATCATGAACCGCCGCAGGAGTTATCTTCCGGGACACGCGATCTGGTGAGAGCGCTGAACAGCCTCAGGGAAGAAATCGAAGCAATCGACTGGTATCAGCAGCGTGTTGATGCCTCGGATCACGAAAGCCTGAAGAGAATTTTGGCCCATAACCGGGACGAGGAAATCGAACATGCCTGCATGACCCTGGAGTGGCTCAGGCGTAATATGGAAGGCTGGGATGAAAACCTGCGACAGATTTTATTTACAGACGGTGATATTGCCGGACTGGAATCGGAAGAAGCGGTCGAATCTGAAGGAGAGGAAAGCACGCCTTCTTCCGATTTCCAGGATTTAGGAATTGGCAAAATTTAATCTGCTTGAGGAGATGAAGTATGGATATCTTAAAGAAATCATTGGCACCTGTTACAGAGGAAGCATGGGAAGAAATTCGCTCACAGGCGAAGCGCATCTTAAACTCCCGGCTGACGGCCAGGAAATTTGTGGATGTGGACGGGCCGAAAGGCTGGGATTACAGAGCGCTGCCTCTCGGCCGCCTCGATATTCCTGACGCAGGAGAAAAGGGCGATGTGCGTTACGGTATCAGCAAAGTGCAGCCGCTGGTGGAGACACGGGTCTCTTTTACCCTGAACCTCCGGGAGCTGGATAACATCACACGGGGAGCCGAAGATGCGGATCTGGGTCCCATGGAAGAAGCCGCCAGGAATATTGCCGCATTCGAAGAACGGGCCATCTACTATGGCTTCGAAACCGGAGGCATTACCGGACTGAAAGAAGCGACCGGGTATAAGAAAGTCAGCTGCCCGAAAAATGCGGAAGAAGTTCTGCGCTGTGTTCCCCAGGGAATCAGTGAGTTCAAGGAAGCCTCAATTGAGGGACCGTATCTCCTGGTGGTGAATCCCACCGATTGGCGGGAGATTACGAGCTACATCAAAGGATATCCTCTGAAGCGCCAGGTGGAGCAGAATCTGGAAGCGGAAATTGTGTTCTGTCCGAATATCGATAATATGTTCCTGGTGACAAACCGGGGTGGTGATTACAAGCTCACGCTCGGCGTGGATCTCTCCATCGCATATGAGCGGCACGATAACGAAAACGTGCACCTCTATTTCACCGAATCGTTCACCTTCAGGGTCCTGGATCCCACAGCCGTCTTTGTGTTCGAAGAATAGGTTCAATTAAGGGATGACCTCTTCGGAAGAAGCCATCCCTTTTTCAGCTGCAGGCGTCTTTCTCCTGCACACCGGTCGTGCAATTCCCGAGTGCTTATGAGAAGAATCAGGCGGGAGGCTTTTGCAAGAAAACGGGAATCCCGGAGAATTTCCACTTCCTGTGCATTGTTCGGCCGATTCCCTCTACTCAGTGGTCTCTGACGGTTTGGATTCACCACCTGTTTCTGTCTCTGACGCGGAAGCCGCTGCTTTCCGGCTGTTAAACCCGAGCAGGGCGTTCGCCGGGCAATATGTGGTGAGTCCGGTAATCAGGGCAATGGCGCCGACAATATATCCGATGACCTCCAGTGCGCCCTGAAAGACTCCGGTGAATCCCAAAATAAACAGTACAACTCCCAGAATCAGCCGGATTGTTCTGTCCCATCCGCCGACATTCGGTATAATTTTCATATCAATGTATCCTTTCGGTTAGGTGTTGTTCGTAATACCCTTCGGCAATATCGTGTATCCATTACAGCTATAAAATTTACTCAGGAACTCCGGTTACATCCGCTGCATGCGGGTAATGATGATATCGTTTTCCCCCCTCTATGATGCCACATGTTCCCTGAGATTAAGTTCATGGTCATATTCCACTTTGCGTGCCTTCCATCTCTTTTGATTGAATGAATCACGCAGGGGTTACATTGTTTCAAAGCGCAATGCAGCACTATTCTCCTGTTACCCGAACGAGTGATTTTTAGAATGTTGATATTTTTACCAGTACCATGGTCTTCATTCACGGCTTACGGGGGACAGCTTTTCATAGACCTGGTAAGGTGTCCTGTCTATTCCCACACTCTCATACGCCCGTTGAGCAACATGGTTATCCCGTTCGACATATAAGCGTATACCGGCGACATTTCCGCTCTCCGCTGCCCGCTCCTCGATATGCCCGAAGAACCGGCGGAAGATCCCCTGCCGACGGAACTCGGGCACTACATACAAACTTTGAATCCACCAGTACAGGCCGTCGCGCCAGTCACTCCACTCGAATGTGATCATTACCATTCCGACAATGCTGCAATCTTGCTCGGCAATCAAATAAAATCCGTATTCCGGACGCCGCAATAAATTCCTCACCCCGGAAAGTACCATATCATACTCCAGTTCAAGAGTCTCGGTCTCCCGGGCCATTGCCCGGTTGAATTCAGTTAGAACCCCAGCATCCTGCTCCCTGGCTTCGCGTATTGTGATGGTATGCTTCATAAGTTATCAATTAGATTTCGGATGATACAGTTATTTTTAACGGTTTCAATCCCGACTCGCTCCGTGATACAGAGATAACACCCTGACAGGCGCTCCCTCCAACATTCCGGGATAACTTAACAGGTATGTTCGGACTTTTTAAATGAAAAATGTGCGCGTCTGCCCTATAATCCATGAGAAGACACAAATTTTCGTGTTTTCCACCGGGGTTGCCTTATATTTGCCAGTAATGTAACAGACGAAAAACAACGCAACCATACGTATCTCTGGGAAAGCACCCGTAGAGTGATATGAGCCAGAAAATTCTACTCTATGCGCCCAACTGGATTGGCGATGCGGTCATGGCGGTGCCCGCGGCAAAGGTGATGAAGCTGGTCTTCCCGGACAGCCACCTCACGGTGCTTGGGAAAAAGTGGGTCACAGATATCTTCCGGTTCGTGCCGGAAGTGGATGCGCTTCTGACCTTTACCCGAAGTCGGCGGAAGTTCAGACAGAGGCAGAAGGAACTGACAGCACAAATCCGTAACCGCAGGTTTGAGATGGCATTTCTCCTGCCTGACTCATTCAGCGCGGCTTATTTACTGTTCCGGACCCGCATCCCGCACCGTATAGGCTATGCGAACGAATTCCGGTCATTCATGCTGACAACAGCCATCCCCCTGTTTGAGGTACGGGGCTGGCATCGGACTGATAAATATATGTATCTTTTACACGCCTTCTCTGATACACTGCCCTATGGGCAACCGCCACAACTCACCCTGGGTACAACACCGGATTACCCCTCGCTTGCGCCGGCCTGGCATCCGGAGAAAGTCCACATCGGCCTGAATCCACAGGCAGTTGCAGACTCCCGGCGATGGCCGATATCCAACTGGATCGAGTTCATCAACTCCTTTGATCCCGCAAGGGTGCAGTTTCTCATTTTCGGAGGACCGGATGACACTCACCGGACGGCACAGATCATGGCACACGTATCCGGGGATATGGTCGATGTGACCGGCAAACTAACTCTGCAGGACTCCATCAGGCTGATGTCCGGCTGCGAGGTGTTCGTCACCAACGACTCCGGCCTTATGCACGTGGCGAATGCTATCGGTATTCCGACTATTGGTTTCTATGGTGCGGCGGATATCCAGATAACCGGGCTGCGGGGTAATATCTATCGTAATCTGAACGCCGGGGTCTACTGCAGTCCCTGTGTCCGGAATACCTGCTTGAATAAAACGGAACCGCTTGTCTGTCTGGAATCCATCCCACCGGCCTGGCCGGTGCAAGCAGTGCAGGATTTTATCGACCCCGTGATACTCGGGAGGTCGGTATAGTGGTTTGAAGTGTCAGAAGTTCCTGACATTGCTCAGCGCATTAAATCCGGCATTGACTGCGTTTTTATTTAGCTCCACCAGGTCGGATTTCGTGATTATGGTCGCCATTTCATTCAAGGCTATCTCTTTTTTTAGTAGTCCGGTTTTTGCAATAATGGCTCCCAGCATTACCATATTTGCGGCTTTGGTATTGCCCAGGCGATCGGCAATTTCCGTGGCGTCAATCGGGACAACCTCTACATCTTCTCTGGTGGGCGGCGTATCAATAAGTGATCGATTGTAGAATATATCGCCCCCTGGTTGAACCGATGGTTCAAATTTTTCCAGGGAAGGCTTATTCATGGCCACCAGAATGGTGGATCGGGCCACTAACGGTGAGCCGATGGACTCATGACTCAGCTTCACATGGCAATGCGCTGTGCCGCCCCGCATCTCCGGTCCGTAGGAGGGCAGCCAGCTCACATGATATCCCTGCTTCATTCCCACCTTTGAAAGGGCCACGCCTAACAGCAGAATTCCCTGTCCCCCGAATCCGGCAATCTTTATCTCACTGAACGTATATTTTTGTTCTACTTGGGGCAGATGATATTCCGAAGTTTCCTCCTGCGCGATATCCAGAATTTGCATCAACTCTGCCGGTGACTTCGGTTTTCTTCCGTTTCCGGCGGAATCGGCTCCTCTGGCTTCCCTCTCTGTGAGAACATCTTTCTTTACTCCCAGAGGGAATTGTTCCACCATGCGGGTTTGCACCCAATCTTTGGCTTCCACCGGTGTCATTTTCCAGCCGGAAGGGCAGGCACTCAGTGCTTCCACCATGGAAAAACCCTTGCCTTCAATCTGTGCTTTGAGTGCCTTGCGCACCGCCTTTCGGGCTTTCATGGTATATTTGGGGTCCCCGATCAGGACGCGTTCAATATAGCCGGGTGCCTCCAGGGTGGCCAGGAGCTCCGACACCCGAAGCGGATACCCTTCGTTCTGCGCCGTCCGGCCTCCGGGCGTTGTCGAGGTGGTCTGTCCGATGAGAGTAGTTGGCGCCATCTGGCCGCCGGTCATCCCATAGATGGCATTGTTGACAAAGAATACGGTAATATTCTCCCCGCGGTTCGCCGCCTGCAGAATGTTGTTTCCGCCGATTCCAGCCAGATCCCCATCGCCCTGATAACTGATAACAATACTGTCGGGATTGGCGCGTTTCAGTGCGGTCGCCACTGCCGAGGCCCGGCCATGGGCGGCCTGAACGTTGCCGACATGAAAGTAATAATAGGCAAATACGGCACATCCCACCGGACTTATGAATATGGTTTTCTCGCGGACACCAAAGTCATCCAGAGCTTCGGCAATCAGTTTGTGGAGGACACCATGTCCACACCCCGGACAATAGTGCGTCGTCAGTTTATCCGCACCCGGCTTTCGTTCGTAGGTTTCGTAAAACGATTGCGCCTTCTCGAGAATATCGCCGCTCATACCGTTTCCTCCTTTCTGGCCTGCACCTTTGCAACCACTTCCTCGGTACTGATAACATTGCCTCCCATTCGGCCATGGAAATATACCGGAACGATATTTTCCACGGCTAACCGCACATCATCAACCATCTGGCCATTATTCAACTCCATCACCCAGAAGGATTCCACCTGGGCGGCATAATCCTGAATCTGCTCAACCGGAAACGGGAACAGAGTGATCGGTCTGAGCATTCCCGCCCTGATTCCCATGGCACGTAATTCGTCAACGGCGGAGTGAAGCACCCGGGAAACGATGCCGAATCCGATCAGGATGATTTCGGCATCCTCACACTGATAAGCCTGTACCCGGACTTCCTCTTCCTGCATTTGCCGGTATTTTTGCTGCAGTGTTTCATTCAATGCCTCCAGGTCATCCGGCTCGAGTTCAATGGAAGAGATCAGATTGTCGATGGTATCAGCAGTTCCTTTCACTGCCCAGGGTTTCTCGGGAACGTGTCGCACCGGTTCGGGGAATTCAACGGGTTCCATCATCTGGCCGATAAACCCATCTGCCAGCACGTATACGGGATTCCGGTATTTATCCGCCAGCTCAAAGGCCAGCATGGTTAAATCGCACATTTCCTGAGCACAGTTCGGCGCCAGCACCAGCGCTTTATAGTTCCCGTGTCCTCCCCCTTTCACGACCTGATTATAATCGGATTGTTCGGGAGCGATATTCCCCAACCCCGGCCCTCCCCGCATTATATCCACAATCACACAGGGCAGCTGTGCGCCGGCGATATAGGAAACTCCCTCCTGTTTGAGACTGATGCCGGGACTTGAGGAGGCCGTCATCACCCGCTGTCCCGCACCGGCGGCACCATAGACCATATTAATGGATGCGACTTCACTCTCGGCCTGCAGAAATGTTGCGCCAACCTGCGGAAAATAATAAGCGGCTGCTTCCGCAATTTCAGACGCAGGAGTGATAGGGTAGCCGAAAAACGCATCACAGCCGGCCAGCAGGGCTCCTTTAATGACCGCTTCATTCCCCTTGATTAACTGTTTACTCATGCCGGCACCTCCGTGGATTCCGGCATCCGGTCATACCGCTTGTACACGGTAATAGCGCCGGGTTCCGGGCACACATAGAAACAGACCCCGCACCCGGTACAACCCTCTCCGGAATAAACGGAAGGATGATAGCCCCGGCTGTTGAGTCCGGACGCAAGGGAAAGCACATTCACCGGACAGGCATCCACGCACAGTTCGCATCCCTTGCATTCCTCTTCTCTGATAATGACCATACCACGGGATTTCTTTGAGGTCATATGTCTATCGTCCTGTTATTCTTTATGACTATTAAGATAGATCAGGAGAGCACTGGTTCGGATGCTCACCGTACATTGTAAATCCGTTTCCCCGGTTGGATCGGGATCTTCGACATGAAACGGCTCTACAGAACGTGAAAAGTGGCGCCAGGCAAGGAAAGAAACTCTTCTGGCTTCCCTTGTCTTGGATGTTCCTGAACAGATTTAATAGCCATATTATTTTTTCTCGCTTATCTGTTAAATGTATTTATATTCGCTTGCTTTTGCCTTTAATTCATCCCGGAATTGCGGAGCGGCGATCCGGATTAAGGCTTTGACCCGTTCGCGCACCGAACGTCCGTGCAGGTCAGCCACGCCGTACTCCGTCACCACATAATGAACGTCGGCCCGGGTAGTTAATACTCCCCCGCCGGGGTAGAGTTCATGCACAATCCGGGAGACTTCTCCGTCATTCGCAGTGGCCGGAATAGCGATAATGGGCTTTCCGCCCTCGGAATGCGCCGCGCCCCGGATAAAATCCAGCTGGCCTCCGAAGCCGCTGTACAGCTGATGTCCCAGAGAGTCCGCACAGACCTGTCCCGTAAAATCAACCTGTAAAGCGGAGTTAATGGCCACCATGTTATTATTCTGTGCGATTACCGCCGGATTGTTCACGTAATGAACAGGGCGAAATTCCACGAACGGATTATTATCCACATAATCATAGAGGGAACGTGTTCCCATGAGAAACGTGGCGATGATCTTCCCGGGATGAAGGCTCTTCCTGGAGCAGTTGACGACCCCCTTTTCGATTAAATTTATTAATCCGTCCGAGAACATTTCCGTATGCACCCCCAGGTCTTTTTTATCCTCCAGATAGGTGAGCACCGCCTCCGGAATGGCTCCGATTCCCAGTTGAATTGTGGCCCTGTCTTCGATTAATTCAGCAATATGACTCGCAATGCGTGCATGGACATCCGTATATGTGGCTGCCGGATATTCTTCCAGTTCATAGTCACACGGGACAATATAATCAATATCCCGGACATGGATAAAACTGTCTCCCAGGGTTCGGGGCATATTGGGATTCACTTCCGCAATGACCACCTTCGCACTCTCTGCTGCCGGTTTGGTCGTATCGACTGCGACACCGTAACTGCAGAAACCGTGTTCATCCGGGGGAGAGACATGAATCATGGCGACCTCCAGCGGATAGATTCCTCTCTGAAACAATCCCGGAACCTGGTGGTAAAACACCGGGACATAGTCAGCGCGTCCTTCCTGCACTGCCTCTCTGGTATTCTCCCCGATAAATAAAGCAATATGCCTGAAATGACCTTCGAATTCCGGGTCCGTATACCTGGCAGGCCCCAACGTTGTAAGATGAATAATTTTGACATCTTCCAGTTCATGCCCGCGATTCACCAGAGCGGGAATTACCGTCTGAGGAGCGCCTGAACTGATGGGGATAAAAACAGAATCTCCGGATTTCACAATACGAACCGCCTTTTCAGCGGTGGTTTTTTTACTATGATATATATCGAGCCAGCTCATACGCAGCTGTCGTTAAGGTGTCTCAAGTAGTGTTTCCATTGAGTGCCGCTCCAGTTCGAAGATATCTGCAATCGCCGGTTTTGTGCACTTTCCCTGGTAGAAATAGACGCCTTTGCGCAGTGCATAATCCTGCTCCAGTGCCTGCTGCAGTCCGAGGTCGGCAATCCCCTGGATATAGGGCAAACCGGTATTGGTCAGGGCATAGGTGGCCGACCGGCTCACATTTGCCGTCATATTCGGCACACAGTAGTGGATGACGTCCTCTTCCAGAAACACAGGATGTGCCAGGGTTGTGGGATGGCTGGTTTCGATGCACCCGCCTTCGTCAATGGAAACATCCACAAGGACGGCCCGGCGTTTCATGGACCTGACCTGCTCATGCGTCACTACAATCGGAGATCGCTCACCATGGATGGAGACGCAGCCAATCAGGACGTCTGCGAAGTTCACGGCTTTATCGAGATTCCGTTGGTTTACCACTCCGGTGGTGACTCGCTTGCCGAACAGATTCGCCGCTTTGCGAAGTTTCTTCACCTCCCAATCCAGGAGCACTACATGCCCGCCCATTCCGAGGGCTGCTTCCGTGGCATGAATCCCCACAACCCCTGCGCCCAGAATCACCACTGCCGCCTCCGGCACTCCGGGAATACCTCCGAAGAGCACACCCCGTCCCTGCTGCTCATTCTGAAGATAATGAGCGCCGACATGCACACTCATCTGCCCGGCGATCTCACTCATTGAGGTCAAGATCGGCAGTTCTCCCTGCTCATCCTCAATGATTTCATACCCGATGGCCGTGACCTCTTTGTCCCGAAGTACCTGCACCACATTATCCGGGGCGATGGAGAAATGATGAAAGCTGAAGACAATCTGCCGTTCTTTCATTTGCCGGCAATCTGCCATAGTTAGGGGTGAAATTTTCAGCAGGAGATCGGCACGCTCATATACTTCCTGTTTAGAATACACAATGGTCGCGTCGGCTTCCTGATAGAACAGATTATGAAAACCGCTGTCCTCGCCGGCATTACTTTCAATGAACACCGAATGTCCTTGGGATGTCAGGGCCTGCACACCGGTCGGGGTCAGGGCAACACGGTGTTCCTGCCTGGCATCATCATGGACAATCCCGATTATCATGAGCCTCTCCCAATGGATACGATATTGATAAACATTAAATATAGTACAATGTCTATGCCAGAATATGAGACGGGCATACTCCTATGACTTGCACCCATTTCGTCATCTCATTCTTCCCAGATCTGAGAAGGAATATGAGCACCTTTATCATATTATTGAAATATCCGATAAAAAACGTATGAATCCTCTGGTATGAATGGTTAACAGAATAGAAAGAATGCTAAGTCAAAGAAGAAGTAGCGAGGAGCACAGGACTATGATGCTTCAGTCATCTTTATTTCGAGCATCATGCTTTTACCTGGAGAATAGTTGAAATTATGTTTATTTTCGGTGATGCAAAACACGACAAATAATTCAAATAAACCAGTCATTCTCATTGTCTGCACAGGCAACAGCTGTCGCAGTCAGATAGCGGAGGGCTTCGCCAGGCAAGCATTTGGTGACTCTGCCAGAATTTACAGCGCCGGGAGCAATCCGTCCGGAGTTGTTCATCCCATGGCGATTGACGTCATGCGGGAAATCGGAATAAATATTCGCCGGAATAAGTCCCGACACTGGCGAGATCTCCCGGTGGAAGATTTCGATTTGATAATAACGGTCTGTGATCATGCCAATCAAAAGTGTCCGCTGGTTCCCACGACACAGGGAGACCGCATGCATATTCCCTTTGAAGATCCCATTCGAGTGACCGGGAGTTCTGAAATGGTGCGGCAGGCGTTCCGTGAGACCAGAGAACAAATCAAGGAGACATTGCTGCCGGTCATCGAGGGATGGTTAGATCATTGGAGGGTCGAAACGCAGTAGTTTTTGAGTATTATCCTGCGTTGATTATTGTTGCCAGTGCGAGGCTGAGATATTTTCCCTGAGCGGTGTCTGAGCGGCTGGGAATCAACAGAGGGACACTTGCGCCTATAATCACATGCGCGGCTTCTTTCCCGGCGATGACCTGGACACTTTTCGCCACCAGATTTGCCGCTTCAATGGAGGGCATCACCAGGATATCCGCTTCACCTGCCAGTTCCGATTCGATCCCTTTGATCCGCAGGGCCTCTTTCGATAATGCCACATCCAATGCCAGCGGCCCATCCACAATGCAGCCGGAAATTTCCCCATTCCGATACCGGCGATGAAGTTCTGCGGCATCGATGGTAGGCGGCATTTTTTCGTTCACCTTCTCAATCGCCGCGCAGATGGCCACTTTTGGCCGTGAGTGCCCCAGGGCATGATACACCCGAACTGCATTTTCTAGAATTGCCTGCTTCTGTTCAACATCCGGGTAGAGCACCACCCCGCCGTCCGTTATGTCGATGAGCTGGTTGCCTGCCCGCCGTGCATCTTCAAACAGAAAGGAATCACTGAGTAATCCGCTGACGGTGAGACCACTTTCTTTGTCCAGAACCGCACGCATCATGGCTGCGGTGGAGACGCTCCCCTTGAGGAGAATATCCCCCTGCTTTCCGCGCACCAGAGAGACGGCTTCTGCGGAGATATCGTGCTCGTCCGCTTTTTTTATTGTGAAATTGTCCACGTCTTGTGCAAACATCTTTCTTGCCGAGATGCTCGATGCTTCAGAGCCTACCAGCACCGGAACAGCAAATCCATCCTGCTGAGCCCGATGTACAGCGCTCAACACAGTCTCATTTTCTGTGCCGACTATAACAATTCGCTGGGGCGGACACTGCTTTGCCCGTTCCACAAGATCAGCAAAATTCCGAATCATGGGCCTCCTCCGCTCGGCGGATAAGTGCATAATTCTTCCTCGCCGCCCAGTACCCTATAGGCCCCCTCTGCCATGGCCTGCAATTCATATTCTCCGGCCATCACATGGAGCGGGGCAATCCAATCGACCTGCTCGGCTATGAGTGTTATCAGGAGTTGAAAATGCGCCAGTCCACCCGTGATGATGATCCGATCAACATTTCCCTTCAGTACAGAGCTCATGGCGGCAATTTCTTTTCCAATCTGATAGGCCATGGCCCCGACTATAAAGGACGCCTGTTCATCTCCCTCCTGAATGCGCCGTTCAATTTCCCGGCCATCCATGGTATGAAGATATCCCTGAAGCCCGCTGTTCTTATGCAATTCCCGCTTCACTTGCTCCAGGGTAAAACCGGATTGTAGAATCCATCTTGCCAGGGAAAAAGGCGGAAGGGAACCGGACCGGCTGACGGAAAAAGGCCCTTCATTGTTGGCATCGTTAACATCAATAATGCGGCCCTCTGACACCGCTGCGATCGAAATCCCCCCACCCAGATGAGCGCCCACGAAGCAGGAGGCAGCAAGTGATTTTCTTAGATGTGCGGCGGTATGGCGTGCAACATAGTGCAGGTTCAGGGCATGGCTGAGACTCTGCCGCTGAATGTTGGGATTCCCGGAAACCCGGGCAATCTCCGACATCTCATTGGTGCTGACCGGATCCACAACATAGGCTTCGGCCTCATACTCCTGTGCGAGTGCGTGGGCCAGTGCACATCCCAGATTTGCAGGATGATCTCCCTGATACCCCTGCCGGGCATCCTCCAGCATCTGCTCGTTAATTGCGAACACTCCTCCTGAGACCGGTCGCAGGAGGCCGCCACGGCCCACAACCGCGTCGATGTGCGCATCCGCATCCAGATGCCGGGTTAAAAACTCGGTTACTGCCCGCAAGCGATACTCAAACTGATCCCAGGTGGATTGGAAAGACGTCAGATCCTCCGGAGGATGCTCAATCGTATGGAGACTTTCCGGTTCCGTATTCCGAAACAGCCCGATTTTTATCGACGTAGATCCCGGATTAATGGTGAGAATTCTGTACGATTTTTTCTTGAGCATCATATCTTAACTTTCTTGCGATAACGCGCGGATACTCGCCCCGGTAGATCCTATCATGACTGTGATGTCAGGTAACTGTGGTCATGTGTTGATTCTGTGGTCCTCCACGATAGAGACTACCCCGACAGCTCGGGATTGCTATGCCAGACAGATTCTATGGCGCTTTTGTGAACTTAATCAGGTTCAGTTCACAGATGCAAATGCCTGATCAAGATCTGCGAGGAGATCATCAGCGTGTTCCAGTCCCACCGAGATTCGCACTAATCCGGTGCTGATTCCCGCCTCCGCCAGTTCCGCATCCGTGTAGGATTGATGCGTCATCGAGGCCGGATGTTCTATCAGGGTATCCACATCCCCCAGACTGACTGCCAGCGTAATCAATTTCAACGCATCCATCAATTGAATACCGGCATCCCTGCCACCGTTCAACTCAAATGCAATCATCCCGGAATATCCGGTCATTTGCTTCCGGGCGAGTTCCTGCTGCGGGTGTGATTCCAGGCCCGGATAACAAACGGCCTTCACTTTAGGATGATCCCGGAGATATCCGGCAAGAGCAAATGCATTCCGCTGATGCTGTTCCATGCGGACAGGAAGTGTTTTTAATCCCCGTAAAAGTAACCAGGCATTGAATGGAGAAATAATGCCGCCGGTATCCCGGAGCGTTTTCGTTCGAACCAGGGAAATCCACTCGGGATCCTTCGCCACAATGACTCCCGCTACCACATCCCCATGCCCTCCGATATATTTTGTCGCACTGTGAACGACGATATCACAGCCCCACTGAAACGGCTGCTGAAAATAGGGTGTGGCAAATGTGTTATCCACGGCAAATAACATGTGATGCCGATGCGCTATCTCACTGCACATTTCCATATCAATCACTTTCATAGTGGGGTTGGCCGGTGTTTCTATGAAAAGCAATCGCGTGCGATCATCTATCGCTGCTTCGATCTGGTCGGGATTGCCGGCATCGATTGTCCGCACCCGAATACCGAGCCTGGGGAGCGTGTCTTTATACAGGTGACGGGTACCACCATACATGGTATCCGAGGAGAGAATATTATCCCCGCTTTGCGCCACGCTGATGATCATGGCAGTGATAGCCGCCATCCCGGAACCGAATGCCACGGCTTCCTCTCCGTCTTCCAGACAACAGATCTCATTTTCAAAGGCCTTCTGGGTCGGATTCCCCAATCTGGTATAAAAATATCCTTCTCGATTCCCGGAAAATAAATCTGCGCCTTCCCGGGCGTTGTGAAACGCAAATGTCGAACTCTGGTAAATGGGAAAAGAGATGGATCCTGTGGTGGGGTCTAAATCGCCGGCTCCATGCACACATCGAGTCTGGAAACGCATCTTTTTTAAAGTTTCACGATCCATAACTCCCCCTGTGTTTGCTTTAGGTTCTAAGTTTGTTCAGTGAACGCCTCGCCCCGAAGGGGTGCCTTCGGCAAAGAGACTCCTTCGGAGCAAAGAAACTAGAAAATATCACTGCCCAAACCTCGCAATAAATTGTGAAGATGTTTTCTCTACATAATAAACATAAGTCAGGTTCAGCATCTTGTATCAGAACCATATTTTCTAAACATTCTCCCGGCTATGAAAAGCAGCGCACGGAAAGCAGGGCGATACAATGAGACATACGAAAGCGGCGCTCCCGGAAAGAAGGAAACGCCGCTTTCAGCCGCTCTGCCAGAGGTACGGCTCTGCGGTGCAGTGTATCAGAGACGTCTGAGAGGTTGATGGGCATCAACCACCGCAATTGCCGTCATATTCACCACATCATTCACCTCACTACTTCCAATCTGCAATAAATGGACCGGTTTTTTCATTCCCATAAGAATGGGGCCAATCGCTGCCGCGCCACCCAATCGCTGCAGGAGTTTATAGGTAATATTGCCTGATTGCAAATCCGGACAAATGAGCACGTTGGCCGATTCCTTTAAGGTGGAGAAGGGGTAATTCTCCCGGATGATGGTTGGTTCCACTGCCAGGTCCGCGTTCATTTCCCCGTCGATCATCAGGGTTGGGACCTTCTGCTTCACCAACTTTGTTGCGTCTTCGACTTTCTTCGCCAGCTGATGCGGGACACTTCCGAAATTGGAGAACGACAACATTGCCACCCGCGGTTCCACATCCCATTTCTTGGCTTCCTCGGCGGTCAACAGGGCAATCTCCGCCAGAATTTCCGGGGTAGTCTCGATATTGACCGTGGTATCTGCCATGAACTTGATCTCATTCTCAAACACCAGGACATATAATCCGGCCACATGATTCACATCTTCCCGGGTCCGGATAATCTGGAGGGCCGGACGAATGGTATCCGGATATTGCCGGGTGACCCCGGAAACCAGGCCATCCGCATCCCCCATGTGGACCATCATCGCTCCGAAATAATTCCGGCGCTGCATATCGCGCTCCGCCTGGTAGAGGTTGACCCCCTTTCGCTGGCGCAGACGATAATATTCTTCCACGTAGTCCTCAAGCCGTTCGAAATTTAACTGATCCACAATTTCCACGCCGTTCAAATCAACATTCAATACATCAGCACGCTGCCGGACAATCTCCGGATTTCCAAGCAGGATGGGAGTTGCAATTTTCTCTTCCCGGATAATTTGCGTCGCTCGAAGAATCTTCTCATGATCCCCTTCAGGATAGACAATCCGTTTGGGACTCTTTCGCGCTTTGTTCAGCATAATCCGCATAACTTCTCTACTGCGTCCCAGCCGGGCTTCCAGCTCCTCCTTATATTTCTCAATGTCCAGATGGATCCTCGCGACACCGGTTTGCATGGCTGTCTCGGCTACCGCACTGGCCTCCCAGAGTAATACCCGCGGATCAAACGGTTTCGGAATGAGATATTCTCTTCCGAACTGAAAATATTCCACACCATAGGCTTTCGCCACCGAATCAGGCACATCCTGTTTGGCCAGATCTGCCAGTGCTCTGGTAGCCGCCACTTTCATTTCTTCATTGATGGCAGTCGCCCGCACATCCAGCGCACCCCGGAAAATAAACGGGAACCCGAGCACATTATTCACCTGATTCGGATAATCCGAACGACCGGTCCCCATAATCACATCCGGTCGCGCGTCCATCGCATCGGGATAGGTAATTTCAGGATCCGGGTTTGCCATGGCAAAGATAACCGGATCATCCGCCATCGATATCACCATCTCCTGGGAAACGATTCCGCCTACGGATAATCCCAGAAAGACATCTGCACCCACCATGGCATCTTCCAGCGTCCGGGCTTCCGTATCCGAAGCGAAGTGTTCTTTATACTTATTCATATTCTCCGGGCGACCCTTGTAAATCACTCCTTTACTATCGCACAAGGTCACATTTTCCAATTGGGCTCCGAGGGTAATATAATGCTTTGCACAAGCGATGGCGGAGGCTCCGGCACCGTTCAGCACAATCCGGACGTCTTTGATATCCTTCCCATTCAACTCCAGAGCATTCAACAACGCAGCTCCGGAGATGATGGCTGTCCCATGCTGATCGTCATGGAAGACCGGAATATTCATTGACTTCTTGAGGCGCTCTTCAATTTCGAAGCATTCCGGTGCCTTGATATCTTCCAGATTAATGCCTCCGAAGGTCGGTTCAAGAATTTCGACGGTCCGGCAGAGTTCGTCCACCTCGGTGGTATCCAGCTCCAGATCGAACACATCGATATCCGCAAATCTCTTGAAGAGTACTCCTTTCCCTTCCATCACCGGCTTTCCGGCAGCGGCTCCGATATTGCCTAGGCCCAGCACTGCTGTCCCATTCGATATGACCGCCACCAGATTCCCCCTTGCCGTGTAATCGAATACTTTCTCCGGATCTTTGTGGATCACCCGACAGGGTTCGGCCACTCCCGGCGTGTAGGCCAGGGAGAGGTCCCGCTGCGTGGTACACGGTTTGGTTGCTTTCACTTCAATTTTTCCTTTGCGCTTCCGCGCATGATACTCAAGCGCTTCATCGACACTGATAGCCATGATTTCCCTCGCTTTTCAATGGCGTGCTTATCAAGTAGAGTAATTTCTATTCGCTGAATAATCTCCTGGTTCGGTCGTGTCCGGTCTCTATTCTAGATATTATGCCGCCAGGCCGGCTGAGTCCGGTATGTATAGAAGTCTTTCAGATGCGCTATCCGCTTAATCCGTTGCTCTGCCAGATGATTGGATGCTTCATGGGTGGGGATATCCTGTTCTTCGGCAATTCGGAAAACGTCCAACAGGACATCGTAGATACTCCGGGCCTGTTTCAAGGCACGTTCCCGGTGATACCCTTCTATTTCGTTGGCAACATTAATTAAACCACCGGCATTTATCACATAGTCCGGAGCGTATAGAATGCCCCGTTCCTTCAGGAGCTTTCCATGCGTCTCCTCCCGATCCAGCTGATTATTGGCCCCGCCTGCAATGATGTCAAACTGCAATCCCTCAAGAGTCGTATCATTTATGATTCCTCCCAGAGCACAGGGCGCAAATATCTCGGCGCCAACAGTATAAATATCATCGATCTCAACGGCCTGTGCCTCGAATTCCTCCACCACTCTCTTCACTTTCTTCTGGTCGATATCGGTCACAATCAAATTCGCCCCGGCAGAGTGAAGATCTCTGGCAAGATAGTACCCCACATGGCCAACTCCCTGGATAGCCACAGTTTTTCCGTGCAGATCTTCCGAGTCCCACCGATGCTGTGCACAGGCTTTGATTCCGTAAAACACACCCAATGCTGTCACCGGTGACGGATCGCCGCTACCCCCGATGACCTCGTCAATCCCGGTTACATAATTGGTCTCCACCCGAACCCACTCCATATCACTCACCGAAGTCCCGACATCTTCCGCTGTAATGTATCGTCCTCCCAGGCCGTCAACGAACCGGCCGAAACTCCGGAAAAACGCTTCAGATTTCATTGTCTTCGGATCCCCGATAATCACGGCTTTCCCACCTCCCAGATTTAAGCCGGCAGCCGCGGCTTTATACGTCATCCCCCGGGATAAGCGGAGGACGTCCTTCAACGCCTCTTCTTCAGAACCATACGGCCACATCCGGCAGCCACCCAGAGCAGGGCCCAGTGTCGTATCGTGAATGGCAATAATTGCCCGTAACCCAACCGTCTGATCGTGGCAAAAAACCACTTCCTCGTGCTCGCGCCGATCCATCTGGCCAAAAATATCCATACATCCCTCCTTTATGAGGTTCACTCACACTATGTTATAGAAGAATCCGGACACGCTCGCTGCATCGAATAATCGTGCTAACTAATCTGGTAAATCGAATAGAGATTGGCCTCCATTATCCCTGATGCTCCGGTGGAAAATCAGGCATACGTAAAATACCACAAATGGCGTGCCAGAAAATACCAAATTCTGCATTACTGTAAAACCTTTGTTTCGGCGTATGCAGGGATATTCTTCCGCATACCATTCGGATTGTCCCCATGCTGAAAAGATCCCTTTTTTCGCCTTCTCATATTAGACAGAAAATTGAGAGTTCACAAGCCAAAGGATGAATTATTCGGAACTTCTCCTTAGCAAATTCCTTCAAATGTGTGGAAATTATGTCAAGAGAACAAACAATAGAAAGCCTTCGACGTTGCTTTACACAAGGGAAGTGCTTAAATTTTCAACAGCATGCGCAAACGTAAAATTATATCACGATTAACAGAATTCCTCCAACATGTCCGTTTCGGTTACCTGATCTTCACTTCCTTGATAATTGTCGGCATTATTTTCGGACTATTCGAACTCATCGAACGCACGCTGTTTGCCGACCTTTCCCGGCAGACAATGCGATGGTTATATGTCAGCCGGGGGGTGGTCTCTTCGTTACTTCTCATGGTGTGGGCTGCCTGGACGGTGTTCCAATACCGCGATATCTACGCTGAACGCCTGGCTCAGACCGAAGAGAAATATAAACAAATCTTTGATAATGCTCCCGATGCGCTCATCACCATTAACAACAATAATAGAATTACTTCCTGGAACCGGGGTGCCGAACAAATTTTCGGATGGCAACAGGGCGAAATTATCGGGAAAAGTGTCAGTACCCTCATCCCGGATGATTTAATGGAAGTTGGTGAGCTGCTCTGTCTTGCTTACGGAATAAAAGAACGTGGCTTTGTAAAGAATTACGAGACAGAACGACTTAGTAAATCCGGTCAGCGAGTGCTGGTTCAGCTCACAGAAACCGTCATCCCTGCGGAAAACAATAGCGGCATCACCCAGCGGGCACAAATTCTTCGAGATATTTCGGAATTGCGGATTAACGAAAATCAGATGCGGCAATCCGAGCGACTGGCGACGGTGGGACATCTTGCCGCCGGTGTGGCCCATGAAGTAGGAAACCCATTAACCTCCATTTCCTCGCTGGTGCAAGTGATGGAGCGAAAGACCGATGATGAATTTATCCATAAAAGTCTAAAAAAAATTAAAGAACATATCGGACGGATAACAAAAATCGTCCGGGAATTGGTTGACTTTTCGCGGCCGTCCAGCATTCAATCCACTTCAACCCAGATCAACGATACCATCAATTCTGCCGTCGGGCTGCTCAAATACGATGGACGCTGCCAGAATATCAACTTTGAGCTTGATCTGGATTCCGGCCTGCCGAGAATCACGTGCGTACCGGACCAGATTCACCAGGTGCTGGTGAATCTGGTGCTCAACTCCATCGATGCCATGCAGGAACAGGGTGAGACGATCACGGTCAGCACCTGCTGTGAAAACGGACAAATCCGAATCGCCGTACAAGACGAGGGCATTGGCATGACGAAAGAGGTGCAGGAAAAAGTGTTCGAGCCGTTTTTCACCACCAAAGATGTGGGGAAGGGCACAGGTCTCGGCCTGTCGGTCAGCCATGGCATTATTGCCAAGATGGGCGGCAGAATTATCGTTGACTCTGAACCACATCAAGGATCAACCTTTACTATTGAATTACCAATACATTGAGGATCATCTATGAAGGGATCGATATTAATTGCAGATGATGAACAGGAAATTCGTGACTCTCTGTCACTCATATTAGATGAAGAAGGATATAAATGTGAAACTGCAGAAGACGGTGAAGCAGCCCTCCAGTTCATTAAAAAGGCAAATTTCGATATTCTGATTGCCGATATCAAGATGCCGAAGCTGGATGGGATGCAGCTCATTGAGAAAACCAAGAATATCTCTCCGCAGACCATGACCATCATTATCACCGCATATGCCACTGTGGAGACGGCTATCCAGGCCTTGCGGTCCGGTTCGTCCGATTACATCCTGAAACCACTGGATTTCGACGAGGTGATTTTCCGGGTGAGACATCTGATGAACCGCCGGGAAATGGAGCTGGAAAACAAATATCTCAAAGATCAGATAGATAAAAAATTCAACTTTAACAATATCATCGGTGATAGCCCGGCCATGCGGCAGGTCTATAATATGGTCCAGCGTGTCGCCCGATCAACCACCAACGTAATGATCACCGGGAAGAGCGGGACCGGTAAGGAACTGGTCGCCCGGGCAATCCATGCCAACAGTGACCGGGCCATTAAGCCCTTTATTCCGATTAACTGCGGCGCAATCCCGGACAACCTGTTCGAATCAGAACTGTTCGGTTACAAAAAAGGCGCATTTACCGGCGCAAATACCGATAAAGACGGCGTATTCAAAACCGCCAACGGTGGCACCCTCTTCCTAGATGAAGTTGCCGAAATCCCGTTGCATATTCAGGTCAAACTGCTGCGGGCCATAGAAGCCAAAGAAGTCAAACCGCTGGGCACCAACACCACCGTCAATATCGATGTCCGGTTGGTCGCCGCCACTAATAAAGTTCTCATTGAAGAAGTGGAAAACGGAAACTTCCGGGAAGATCTGTATTACCGGTTGAACATCGTGGACATCAAACTACCATCCCTCAGCGAGCGGAAAGAAGATATCCCCCTGCTGGTGAAACATTTTGTGGAAAAATACAACCGGGAGTTAAAGCGGAATATCAAGGGAGTGGATAACGAAACGATGAAGACCTTGATGAACTACAAATGGAAGGGGCAGGTTCGCGAACTGGAGAACGTCATAGAACGCGCGGTGCTGCTGTGCGACGGCGACTATATTACCCTCAAAGATTTACCCCCCGCCACGCACAAAAACATGAACGACTTTTATCCTGATGATCTCAAGGAAGCGACGAAAAACTTCGAACGTCAGCATATTTCCGCCCTGTTGCGCCGGTGTGACGGGGATAAGAAGAAGGCCTCGGATCTCTTAAATATCGGGCTGTCCTCTCTGTACCGGAAGATCGAGGAACTGAATGTGCCCGTCAGCTGATACTTCAACAGAAAGACCTGCCATCCGTCTTTTACGCTGATTACCTGGTCGCATCCCCGAAGCGGGCGAGGGGTTTACTCTCCCTGCCGGGGAGAGAAGGAGAACATTTTGTCAAAGTTCTATGAGGGTGTTTAAAGAACAGAGATCAAATAGAAAATGCTGACTTCGATCTCCATTTATTATGATTCTCCCACTTTTGCACAAATAATTTCTACACACAGGAGCCATCATTTTATTTGTTCTCTGCGCCCTTTGTCCCGCAGGGATCTCTTTGAGGCGTTTTCTATACAGATTCAATTATATAGGTAGTGGGCAGAGTGGAATATCAAGTTTCAAATTATCAGTGTCTTTCAGTATGTTTCGGTGTTTCATTCATTTATTATTTTTTGGTGGTTCTGGCGACCTTCACGTATTCCGAACAGGCGTATATAATAGTGGCCAGCTTCTAATCGATTGACCACCTGATACTACTGATAGTATTGTCTCCCCCCTTTTCCGATCTCATACAATTTTTTTCTTAGATTTCGGAACAACCATGGAATATCTACTCTATTTCATTAAATAAAGGACATGGCACATGTCTTGCATTAGCTGAATTAAAAATGAAGTTGTGTGTCCATGCAGTTTATTTGCCTTTATACAGATGACGTTGACTTAGCGGATTCCTTCAAAATCTTTTTTGAAGGAAAGTATTTGATCCGGTTTATTCCCGAACGCGAAGATCTCCACAATCACCTCTCCTCAGAGGACTGTCAATGCCAGGCCCTCATCTTCGATGCGATCAATCCCACCGATGCCGATGTGCAATACCTGAGCAAAATCAAACAGAGCTTCCCATATCTGAAAATCATTATCAGTTACGTGTATTTTGAGGAGAAGCGATTAACCGAACGATTACTCGCAAATCACGTCGATGATATCATTTACAAACCGTATGACTTTGGAGAAGTTGATCGGCGGCTGCAACAATTATTAGTGCGGAATAACGATCATCATTCGCTGGACACGAACTTCGAAGACAGCAGCAATTCTCATTATTCAAAGTATGAGCGGTGACCGCCCCGCACCTCGGGTCTTGTCAAAAAGAAAAACGTCTCCCGGATACACCAGAGGAATCGCTCATTTCACCAGATTTGATATCGCTTTGAACTGCGCGCCCTGCGCAACCTGCTGCAGTTCGAACAGGGCCATCTCCACCGTGGTTAAACATGCACCCTGATTCTGCATTCGCTCCAATCCAATTTTCTTATCGAACGGAGTCCGGGAATCCACTGCATCCGCCACCACTTCCACATGGTAATGACCATCCAGAAGTTGAGACACAGTCTGGTAGATACAAACGTGCGTCTCAATTCCGCAAACCAGGATATTTTTACAATCAGACTGTTCAAGCATTTCTACGAATCCGGTATCATCACAACAGCCGAATACCCTCTTTTCCAGCGGATCATAGGATTCCAACACTGCTACTATTTCCTGCACCGTCGTGCCGAGACCCTTGGGATACTGTTCCGTCACAATAATGGGCAGTCCGATGATTTGCGCTCCCTGAATGAGACGAGGTACCTTATCGAGCAATGTCTCCTGATCATGCATCACCCGGGCCAGTTTGTCCTGGATATCTATCACGAGTAGAGCCGTGTCATTTCTGTGGATCATACCAATTCCTTTCAGATATACTGGTGGCTTCAAACGCTTCCGACAGTGTAAGTTACCCAGGTATTAAATTCAAGACAACCTATTCAAGTAAGTAAGAAGGAGTCTGGTCTAATCCCGAAGAATCATGTGGGGTAACATACAAGGGACTCCTTCGGAGAAAGTGTAGCGGAAATCTTTTACATTGATCATATGAGGAATATAATCGCTATTATTCTTTTATATGACTATTAAGTTTGCTCAGTAAAAAGGAATCTGATGGCATTCCCGACCAGTC
>CAYPST010000046.1:0-29853 GCA_964413425.1 uncultured bacterium | reverse complement strand
TGTTATGGATGAGTCCACTCTAAAAAGTACCTGGAAGAAATTTTAATTTTATATTATTAGGAGTTCATTTATTTAATTTAATTATTTTACGTATTAACAATACACTTTAATGCCTATTAAGTTAGCTCAGGAAAGCAGGGAATTGGATGCGCAACTCCGCATTGGAGAGGGGCCCTACGCCCGGAAAGTTTCCCGTTCGGCTTCCTTGCCGTTGATGTTCCTGAACAGATTGAATAGTCATATGAACTTCTTATTGTTTTCAAGTCATTCGTGATAATTCCCCGACAAATCGGGACAGGCTGTGTTCATTCCCCGACGTGTCGGGGCAGGCAGTGGTTTCTCCCACCGGGATCCCTCTCGGGATATAGTGGTCTCATGAATCGATCATCACTGCCGGTGCATGAGAATTTCCATTCTGTGTCCCGGAGGCCTGTTCTTCTTCCCTGGTTTTTTCATCTCGCACCACCAGAAGGTTCGATACATCCAGAATGAGTCCGACTGAACCATCTCCCAGAATCGCTCCTCCTGACACACCGGGTATGGACTGGAAGTGCTTCCCCATTGACTTAATGACCACTTCCTGCTTATCCACTAATTCATCGACCAGAATTCCGGCATGGTCGCCACCCAGGTCAACCAGCATAACTATGCCCTCCCAGGGATTGGGTACGGCGTCCTTTACATTGAAAAGATGGTGCAACCGGATGAGCGGGAAAATATGATCACGCACCATAATGGTTTCACCGCGTCCCGCAATAATGTTGCAGTGATTTTCCGAAACCTGCACGGACTCCTCAATTGCTAACGTGGGAATGACGTACCGCTGGTCACCTACCCGAACAATCACTCCATCAATAATAGCGAGAGTCAGCGGCAGCCGGATATAAAATGCGGTCCCCTCCCCCGGCGTTGTTTCGATATCAATTTGTCCCCGCATCTGCTCGACAGTGCGCCGAACCACATCCATTCCCACTCCCCGGCCAGAGACCTCAGTCACCTGGTGAGCGGTAGAAAAACCCGGATGAAACAGCAACTCGTAAATTTGTTTGTCGGTCAAGCTCTCTTCCGAGGGTACCAAGTCCCGTTCCTTCGCTTTATTCAAAATCGACTGCTTGTTTAATCCCGCCCCGTCATCGGAGATTTCGATGACGATATTTCCACCTCGCTGGTAGGCATTCAGATGAACCGTCCCGGTAGGATTCTTGCCGGCTTCCGCTCTCTGGTCAGGCATCTCAATCCCATGGTCACAGGCATTACGAATCATATGAACAAGAGGAACATAGAGTGTTTCCACCATATTCCGATCGATCTCGGTTTGTTCTCCCGAGAGCCGTAAGTCAATCTTCTTGCCCGATTTATGCGCCAGATCGCGCACAATTCTCTGCATTTTGCGGAACGTCGCCTCAATAGGCACCATTCGTAAGGACATGGAAATGTTCTGCAGTGTGGAGGTAATCCGCTTCAATTGCGAAATGTCCGCCAGTAATCGTTTATCAGTCGCTCCCCGGACAATCGGATTCTGCGCCACCATATTCTGCACGATCACCAGCTCCCCGACCATATCAATCAAATGATCCATCTTATTGATATCAACTTTCACCGCCGATCCACTTTTCCGCCGCTGTGTACTAACAGCACTCGGGGTACTCTTTTCCCGGGTAGCCCCGTTGTCACCAGCCTGTTGATGCCCGGGTGTTTCTTCCTCTTCAGTTGTGTGCTTTGCCTGATCTCCCAAAGGAACTTCTCCGGATGGAATCGCCTGAATTTTCTCGATCAGAGGGGTAATCTCTATATTATGAGGAAGCAACTTCCCCGCTTCGATACTGGACCGGAGCGCCTCCATCATACCGCGCAGAGCATCAACACCTGTTAATATCAAATCCGTAATTTCGGATTGTAATCTGATTTTACTTTCTCGTGCCTGACCGAGCAAATGTTCAAATTCATGGGAGAGTGTTTCGATCTCAGGCAGGTTGAGAAATCCCGCTACCCCTTTTATCGTATGGAACGGCCGGAAAATATCATTGACGATGTCCAGATTCTCCGGGTCATTCTCCCACTCGATGAGATTCTGCTCTACGCTGCTCAGGTACTCCTCCGATTCCTGGAGAAAATCCTGCAACAGCTCCGGGTCCTGCAACGCCTCGGGGAGGGTGTCCTCTGCAGTATCAGCACTCTCTGACGGCAACTCAGCAGAACCCGGGATCTCCTGAGGCGGTCCCGGTGATGCCTTCTCAGGCATATCCGTTTCCTGACTTGATCCGGCGGCCTCTTCCGGATCTCCGTCCGGAGAGGGAGCGACTTCCTCGGAATCGCTTTCAACTGCCCCCGTACTATCCTCTGATGCGGTGGATTCGAGTGTATCTCGTACCTCTTCACCCCCTTCCTCTGACGTTACTTCCGTCTCGTGAGAGGACTCCGGAAAATCGATGGCATCTTGTTGACCGCTGAAGTCTTGCGGAACTCCCGCTTCATTTTCAGCCGCTGCTTCAGGATCGTACGAACGAATATCCGACAGCACGGCATCCACATTAACAGAGTGGCGTACTTCCGTACCGGTTTCCAGGCTCGTTCTTAATGCGTCCATAATCTCACGTATGGCGTCAATTGCCTGCAGGATGAAGTCAACAGCCCGACGAGTAATGGTTCGGCGCCCCTCTCTGGCATCATCCAAAAAATCTTCATACACATGCGCTATTTCTTCGATATCATAAAGAGCGAGAAAACCCGCAATACCTTTAATTGTATGAAACGGACGAAAAATTGCATCGATGAGTTCCCGGTTTTCCTGATTTTTCTCAAGCGCTATCAAATGTTTTTCTGCCGACTCGAGGTGCTCTTCCGCTTCAACAAGGAAATCCTCCAGCAGGGTTGGATCCTCCAGATATTCCGGCAGCTCACCGCCAGAGTCGAATGACGCTCCAGCTGAGGCACTCTCCTCATCCGAATTTTCATCGGCGTCCTGATAATAGGACATAATCGATTCAACACTCTCCTGAAAGTTTTCGATGGCATCAGTTATGGACTGCCGGGGAGAATCTCCTTCAGACATCTGCCCTAAATATTCCACCAGCTGCTGATGGTATTCTTCGGGAATCTCCTCTTCCAGTGCTCCGACAAGTTCACTCAGATTGGCTAAATTCCCGGAACTTTCCGGATCGATGAGGATAAGCTCAGATACAATTTCATCCAGGATACTACTCAGACTGCGAGACGAAGTCATAATCGCCTTCTATATGGTAAGAATAATCCATTGTTCACCTTTCTTTTTTATCGACGAGTGGTATCGAATCTTTAGTATTCATGCCTTCATTTTTATGGAATTATAGGCAGTTAAGAAATATGTCAGGAGGGCAATGACCAATTTCCCGGTGTGCACGTTCTGTTGCAGCTCACTACGCGGAATGACATAATCTTTGCTTTAATTATTACAAGAAACATCATATAATTAATGCACCATTATTTTTGTGGACAGAACTCTGTTCGTTAGAATAATATTTATGGAAGGATTTATGATAACAGAAAAAGTATCCACACAGGAAATTCCTCTTCAAGAACAGGTGCTGAATGACGTTCATGATTTGCTTTCCCAATCATCCCAGGCCAGCAGGAGCCACAAACCGGCGATAACTGTGAGTTACGCGCAAAGTCTGGATGGGTCCATCACCCTGCAGGCGGGAGAACAGTTTCATATCAGCGGCAGGCAATCTCTCCAGGTCACCCATGGGCTGCGGGCAATGCATGACGCTATCCTGATTGGGGTAGGCACCGTCCTTGCCGATGATCCATTACTTACCACTCGATTAACCAACGGGCAGGATCCTAAACCGGTCATCGTTGACAGCCGACTGCGTACCCCCTTTCAATGCAGACTGCTTCAGAATAATCAGGTCAAACCCATTATAGCCACAACCACATTCGCCGGGAAGCAGGCGCTGAATGATCTGGAATCCCTGGGTGCTGAAATTCTCCTTCTTGACGCTACGCCGGATAAAAAAGTTGATCTCGGGGTATTGCTCAGGAAACTGTACGAGCGGAATATCAAAACAGTCATGGTGGAAGGCGGTTCACAAATCTTAACCAGCTTTTTCAACCAACAACTGGTTGATATCATTGTTCTCACTATCGCACCACAGATCCTTGGCGGGATGCCCGGCATCAAGGATCTGGCTTTTGATCTGCAGCGTGCTCGTCCCTTCGTCCGAAATCTTCGGCACGTTCCCATTGGAAAAGACCTGGTGGTCTGGGGCGCAATGGATTGGACTTCTTCGTGAAACGCAAAAGCCTGTACTTTCACGGAAATGAGAAGATTGAAATCCGAGACGAACCTCTCCCGTTTCCGGAGCCCGATGAAGTGGTCGTGGAGACGCTTTTATCGGGAATTAGCGCAGGAACAGAATCGCTGATCTACCATGGGAACGTTCCCAAAGAAATGACGATGGATCCCTCTCTCAAAGCCTATTCCGGGACCTTCCGATATCCGCTCAAATACGGCTATGCCCTGGTGGGAAACATTGTCGAAACGGGCGCGGAGATTCAAAAGGAATTGCGTGATACCCGGGTCTTTGCTTTCCATCCCCATGAAACTTATTTTACTGCGTCTGTGAATGATCTTATCCCACTCCCGGAGACGCTCTCATCAGAAGATGCCGTCTTTCTCGCAAATATGGAAACCGCTGTCAATTTCCTCATGGATGGACAGCCCCTCATTGGCGAGCGTGTCGGAGTCTTTGGTCAGGGCGTGGTGGGATTGCTTACGACTGCATTGCTGAACAAATTCCCGCTGGCACTGGTGATAACTGTAGACTTCTCTCAACTGAGACGCCAATTCTCTGTCGAGTTCGGAGCCGATCATGCACTCAATCCGGCGGGATCAAACATCCTTGAGGAAATTCGTAACATGCTTCGAATCAATAGTTCATCTTCGGATTTCGATTTGGTTTACGAACTCTCCGGTTCCCCGGATGCTTTGAACGACGCCATTGCAGTCACCGGTTACGAGGGTCGACTCATCATCGGCAGCTGGTATGGGATCAAGACGGCTTCACTCGATTTGGGAAGTGCTTTCCATCGAAGTAAAATCCGGATGATAAGCAGCCAGGTGAGCAGCATTCATTCGAGATTCTCGGGACGCTGGAACAAAAAACGAAGGATGGCGGTCGCACTAAATATGCTTTCCAATATTCGTCCTGCAAAACTCATTACCCATCGCTTTCCGGTTCACAGGGCACAGGACGCTTTCAACTTGCTGGAGAATGCGAATGAAGATACCATTCAAATAGTAATCACTTATCAGTAGCACATCACAATTACTATGGGAAATCACGCAATGCTATCCGGTTTATTCTCAGGGAAGATACCGATGTTGCTTCCCTTCCTGTCTTATGTCTTCCTGAATCTATTGCTCCTGCTTCCTTCCTGGTTTGTATGGTATATGCATCTCCACAGCGAAAATTTTCAAACAAACTGGTCCATTTTTTCCGCATTCTGGATAAGCATCGATCTGCTTCTCTTGCTCTATCTCCTCTATGGCACCCAATCTATCCGATTAAATAACCTCATGCTGTCCAGCTGCATTGTTCTGTATGCGATTTTGTGGATCTATGAAATCTATTCGAAGCTGATCGTGGTGCTCGCCAGCAGGAAGCCCTTGTTATACAATGATCTCTTTCTCATTAATGACGGTATATACCTGTTTTTTGACCTATTTAAGGCTCATTGGCACCTCCTTCTGCTGATTGTCGGGCTCTTCCTTTTTACTCTTATCGGAGTGATCCCCGGCGTATGGAGACTTCTGGCGCACGGCCTCCAACATTCTCCATTTTACCTTTCGCCTTTCCTGCTTGGTTTCTTATTGCTGGCAGGCACGGTGGGGATGCACCAGATTCAGCATACCAGATTGGAAGACGCGCCCGCCCAGCTGATCTCCGGACGCATCAGACATAACATACAAAATTCCATTGCATTGTATAGAGAAACCCATAATCCGGAGTTTAAAGAAAAATTACAGGTCCAGTTACAACGAAAGTTCGCTCCCTTAACGTTGCGACCCGATATCTACATCTTCGTTATAGAATCTTATGGGAAAATTTTAGCGGAGCGGAGATTACTGAGGGAGGAATATATACCAATGCTGTCAGACATAGAATCCACACTGACCGATTCCGGCTGGCACGCCGTCACCAATTACAGCGCGGCTCCGGTAAGCGGCTCGGGATCGTGGTTGTCCACCGCCAGTCTGCTGTCCGGATTACACATAGATAATCAGGTGGTTTACGATTATTTAACCAGCTCCCATACTCCCACGTACCTCCGTTTCTTCCGGGAAAATAATTACCACACGCTTATTCTCGAACCCCCCAGCCGGACTCGCCCCGGTTTGCCGCTCTCGAATCAGTACCGGTTCGATACAGTTATCACCTATCACGATCTCGCATATCAGGGGTTTCCCCAGTTTGGATGGGGACTGATTCCGGACCAGTACAGTCTCTATATGACTGATAAAGCCTGGCTGAATGATTTTGCGGAACCGGTATTTTTCTATTTTCCGATGGTCACAAGCCATGCGCCGTGGACAGCGGCTGCACTTCCCCCCTATCTCAACCACGCGCAAAGCCGCATGGATTTTTACTCCGCTTACCAGCAGGCAGCAGAACATCCGCATCAGGCCACTCAAACGACAAATGCGCAAAACATCTCCCTTCTGCGGGGATATGCAGATGCCATCCATTATGCATTCAAGGTTATCCGGGATTTTCTGCTTGAGAATGTTTCGAACCAGAGTATTGTGATCATTCTCGGTGATCACCAGCCGCCACTGCTGGTGAACAAGAACGATAGTTACCAGACACCGGTTCATGTCCTTTCCCGGAACCCGCGGTTTCTCAGGCAATTTCGTACAACGGGCTTTGTTCAAGGGCTTTACAAAAAACATGACCTCAGAGATACTGTCAGGCATGACTCACTGATGGCAATCTTCACCAGGGCACTTTTCACACCAGAGGAGCAAAACCGGTCTCTCTCTTCCGCCAGAGATCCATAAACACGCACGGCGAAACTCTATCCCTCAGAACAGATTCAAGTTAATACCATGGAATTTAAAATCTACGGAATACGAACAAACCGAAAGGAACCAGCATGTATCGATTAGGAATCCGGCGTTCATTTGTGGCGCAGCATTACTTGACGGGTGGTGACTTCGGAGATGAGAACCAATGGCACTCGCATCACTACCAGGTGGAGGTGCGTATTACCGGTGACACGTTGAATGACCATGGATATCTCATTGATCTCACAGAAATAGAGCAGGAGCTGGATACTATCCTGACCCGGTACCGGGACGCCACTCTCAACGAATTACCGGAATTTCAAAATCTCAATCCCAGCATCGAACACTTTGCCCGCATCTTCCATCATCGAATCTCATCCGCGATTTCACTCCATAATCCCGATGAACTCACCATCAGACTGTGGGAAGATCCGGAAACCTGGACCGAATATACCGCCAGGGCCGGATAGCAAGAAAATACCTTGCGGATATACCCATGCAGATTGGATTTGTAATTTACGGCGACATCACCACCATAACCGGAGGCTACCTGTATGATCGTTTCCTCATCGACCATCTCCGTTCGCAGGGGCACCGGGTGAAAATCATATCCATACCGCAGCACACCTATTCGATTAACCTGCTTCATAATTTCCGGCCGCACATTTTTAAATTGTTGTCGCACGACACCTACGATCTTCTCATCCAGGATGAGTTAACTCATCCTTCCCTGTTTCGAATGAATGAGCGCATACGTCGGCAAAGGCAAATTCCGGTAATCACTCTGATCCATGCATTGCGGACTGTCCTATCCCGACATTCGCCGCTGCGAAAATTCTATCAGACCATCGAATACCAGTATCTCACATCCGTTGATGGCGCAATTTATACGAGTTATTATTCCAGAGCGCAGACAGAGCATCTCCTTTCCAAATCCAAACCATCGGTAGTGGCGTGGCCAGCCGGAAACAGATTCCGTAACATTCCCAGCCAGGAGGAGATAGCACAGCGGGCGTACAGTGACACTGCCCTGGAAATCGTATTTCTGGGAAATCTTCATCCGGGTAAACGGCTCCATACCTTGTTAGACGCCCTGACTGATTTCGCTCAGACAAGAGTTGTGCTGCATGTTATCGGATCTTTGGACCGGAATTCTGCATATGTCCATCGCATAAAAAGGCAAATTCGAGGTGGCGGTCCGGAGCGGAAAGTTTTTCTGCATGGGCAACTTACCGGACCGGCACTGGAGTCCCGATTGAGAAACTCTCACATTTTGGTGGTACCATCGGATTCGGAGGCGTTTGGCATGGCGTATCTGGAAGGATTCGCATTCGGGCTCCCATCAGTTGCATCAGCGGTGGGAGGCGCTTCGGAAATTGTGCATCATGGTAAAAATGGATTTTTAGTGCAACCGGGCGATGCCGAAGCACTGGCCCGCTGTCTCCGGATGGTGGATGGGAACAGACACCTCCTCTGTCAGATGAGTCTGAACGCTCAGAATTCTTACCACGCCCACCCGGAATGGAATGACTCCATGGAAAAAATTCATCAATTTCTCTTATCATTAGCAGAACAGCATTGAAGGATCTTTATGACGGAAAACAAAATTTCTTATATCGATTATCTGGAATCGAAAAAAGAAGTTGATGACCGGTCTCTGAATCAACGCGTTTTCGCACTGGTCCGAAGAGAACTTTTCTCCCTCCAACAAGAACGGCCTGTGCGGATACTGGAAATCGGAGCCGGCACCGGCACTATGTTGGAGCGTCTGCTGGAGCAAGGGAGTCTCCTCCATGCCCACTATACGGCTGTGGATTTGAACGCAGATTTCTTAGCGCACATCCCCTCGCGTATGGAACAACTGTCTGCACACCTCGGATGGGAGACACTCGCTGGTTCCGCCGATTCGATTCCCACCCGGGTGGCCCTCAGATCTGAAAAACGTCAGGTGGAGATTGAGCTTATTCCGGACGATATTTTCGAATTTATCGATCATTCGCAGCAACAGCATCGCTGGGATATGGTTCTTGCTCATGCTGTTCTGGACTTATTCCCGCTCCCTTTCGCATTGCGAGAAATTTTTACCTTGTTGAAGCCCGACGGCTTCTATTATTTCACCTTAAACTATGACGGAATGACCCACTTACTGCCCACGATGGACGAACAGTTCGATGGCCTGATCGAACAACGGTATCATCATACCATGGATGGACGTAAGTCAGATGGCAGGCCCATCGCGGGTCGCTCCAGCGGGAGGCAATTACTTACACAGTTACCTGCCCTCCATGCTCCACTCCTTGCGACCGGCAGTTCCGATTGGATTGTACATCCGGGCGAACATGGGTATTCTGCGAATACAGCGACATTTCTCAGGTTTATGATCAAGACAATCGAAGAAGCACTCCGCACCGACCCTGAAATAAATCAGGCCAGATTTGCAGAGTGGATTATGACACGGTATGCCCAGGTGAATAATCACCAATTAACACTAATTGCCCACCAGCTGGACTGTTTCGGCAGGGTGCGGAAAAGTTAATTTCCAATCGGAACGTGATGGCCTGTGAGAAGGGAGAAGTCCCTGCCCAACAACCCCCCGGACGATAAGCGGAACCTTCTGCATTTTTCATTCTTCACTCTTCATTCGATCCGCCACAAGCGGATGTCCTTCCCCCGCACTGAGGATACAACCTATCCCGCAATATGGTATGCACACATGAAAAAAGATGTTATAAGATACCTTGCCCGACAATCCTCAGAACTCTATTCCTGGTGCTCTTGAGAGGATTTCCCGCCAGATATTCTCGCGGGTATTGCCGGAAAATATCTCCCGTACCCGCCAGGCCGACCCAGGACGGAAACGCCAGGAGAAAACCGGTGACAACTAACATTAATCCCAGACTGATTGGATTACGGCAGAACCGGAAGACCCCGGAAGTTATTAACGGCCGAGGGGAAGAGTTCGCCGCATACATTTGTAATACGGCCAAGAGAGTGAAGAATGATCCCGAGATAATTCCGACCATCGCTGCGAGTGCAGCTATCCGGGTCTGCAATTGTGGTACCGGCATAAGCAGGGGATATACCTCCGGGGCAAGCAGGATAGCAAGTGGTAATAGAAAGGTCCCTACTGAGATGATGGTTCCGACTCCCATCGTGACAAGTAACACCCGCTTCAGTAATTGTGAAATCAGGTCCCTGCGAGGTTCTTCCCTGTGCCTGCGCAGCATCCCAGAGGTAGTAAATTCACTCTGAACCGGTAAAAACAGTAACTCCAATGACTGCACTGCATAGGCACCGAGTATGATGAAGTGCGTCAGTTCCCAATGGGTCGTGGTTATCATTCTATGATGACAGCTCTGCTATTTATTTTCCGTGTCTGCGTTTCGATAAAACAGGGATTCCTCCCATCGAGTGAGCGCGAAATGTCCGGGGCCGGTATGCAGCAGGATGCCACCGATGAATAGCAGGAGTGTTGGTAACAGGTGCGATGCAGAGGTCGTGAGAATACCGCCCATGGCCCCCATAAGCAGCAGCGATACAATACGGGTGAGCACACCACACCCGATGGCTCCGAACATCAGGAGCATCCCTCCCATGATTCCACCTTCTGGAAGCGGAATTCCACGATGAGCCAGCCCGCTGAGAATCTCCTGCACCCAATCGCTGTTTCCACGGGTGAGGAATACAAGTCCGCACACCACGATGAGCAATCGCAATACCGGCAATCCAATGGATTGAAAGTATGTTTGTACGGCATGGAACAGATGTGGAAACCGAACCGTCACGGTATGATACCGGCCGCTGACTATAAGCCAATCACGCAGGAAAGTAACCAGCAGTGGCACACCAAAGATGATGGCTGCAGTTCTGGTGACCTCCGGTGGAAAAATCGGCAGAATGCTGACACTGAGAAATCCCATCTGTAATCCCGCAAGCAGTGGCCGGCCGGGATCTGCTGGCAGCGTGTACACCGGTTTGTTGTGTTGTAACCGGTACCATTTGCCCAGCGTAAAGAAGTAAAACGTAAACCCGACCAGCAGATACCACACCGGAAGCCGACTGAATCGGAGCCCCAGGAAGGTGGCAATAAGGATCCCCAGCGCATCCAGCCGCATATCCAGCTGCGCCCCCATGAGGGTGACATGATCGGTCCGCCGGGCAAGATACCCATCAAACCGGTCACCGAGAACGGCCAGCAAATACAACAAGCCCGGCAGCCATTGCCAGATGCCCGTCGGCGAGGGCGTAGCCAGAAATCCACCGGCTGCTGCGATTACCATTCCCCGGATAATGGTCAATCCGTTCCCTGCACCCAGATTCGTGAGGAGAAAATGCTGCCCGGGATGATGATTCTGCGCTAACAACTGGTTCGTTTCAAAAAACTCATAACTCAGCAGGAGGCCGGCGACTCCAAACCAATAGAACGCCGAAGTCAAATCCCAATAATGCTGCAGCAAACCAACTCCTCCAAAAAGGAGGAGGAAATTCGCTGTGAACACAAAGGCGGTCTGCTTTCTCAGCTGCTGCAATTTCAATTGTTCTCGTGGAACGTGATTCCGCATTGATCACCTGGTCATTATCCTTCTGCTTTCCTGTGAGAACAATGTAAAGAATGCCGAAGAACTTCTACAAGTAAGGGCGACTACATCAGTGAGACTATATTAACCCGATTTATTTATAACCCTGATGAAAAGAGAACCCTGATGAATCGCACACGGCCTGTCCCGGGAATGCGGCAATTACGAACCCCGACGCGTCGGGATTGCGTCTATCGGGAATCAACACAGAAAAAAGAGATTTATACGAATAAAAGCAGAGCAGAGAGAAGAAAGAGTCAAGCGTGGCGGACTGGTGCAGTGTATTTCTACGCTCAGGAGCTTCTCAAGAACCCGCTCCTCTCCCAGGGGCGGGGCTCCTCTTTCCTCTTTTCTTCTTTTTTCTGTGGTCATCAGTTTATTTGTGTTAATCCCCGGCGTACCGGGACAGGCTGTGTGCTATTTTTTATGAACATGACTATTAAGTCAACTCAGGAAAACCGTTAAACCGGTTCAATGGAGGGACTGTTTTCCCGGAACCCCCGGGATGTCCCGTAAGGGATCCCGTTGGGAAATCCCGGGGTGAAGAAGAAAAATATCTGAGCTTGCACCATTCCGGGAATTGTACTGAGTAGATTTAATAGTCCTATTTATGAATTATGAGAGTGTTCAGAAAACAGCATGCAGATACAATATGCTAAGGCGGACTTACATTTATTATACATGTTGTATGCATCCAAAAATATTTTCGGGATATAGAAGTAATTTTTCATTATTATTTCTCTGCGCCCTTTGTCCCGTCGTCACGGGATCTCTTTGCCGAAGGCCTCGAAGAAACTCCTTCGGAGCATCCCTTCGGGCGAGGCGTTCTCTAAATAGCCTCAATCATCCAGGATTCAATTCATTCAGGCGCTGCTTTTTCTTGCCCGGATGTGGGAGATGGCCTGCTGCAATTTTTCCAGATTATATGGTTTGGCCACTTTGGCATCAAATCCATGATCTTTAAAGTTGGCCATCACCGGATCATTGAAATATCCGCTGGACACAATCACTTTCACCCCATTGTCAAATGCACGGAGTTCACGGATGGTGTCAACTCCTCCTTTTCCCCCGGGAACAGTGAGATCGATAATCACCAATGAAAACGGCTTTCCCTGTTCATACGCACTTTTATATTTTGCGATGGCTTCACTTCCGTCGAGTGCCTTCTCTACGGTGCAGCCCAGGCTTGCTAACATTTCAGACGCCACCTCCAGAACGGTTTCTTCATCATCCATCACCAGGACTTTCTGTCCCCGCACCTTCATCGTGTCATCTTCATCGAATTTATCTTTGTGAGCCTGTTTTCCGGTAGCCGGGAGATAGATGGTCATGGTGGTGCCTTCCCCGACCTGGGAATCCGCTTTAATGTATCCCCCGTGCTTATTCACAATCGAATACGCCGTAGCCAATCCAAGGCCGTTTCCCATCTGTTTGGTAGTAAAATATGGATCGAATATTTTATCTATATTCTCTTCCGGAATACCGCCCCCGTGATCCTGTACCGTAATTTTCACATAATTGCCGGGAGCGATTGAGAGGGGCTGGCTGTTTTCTTTCACCACCGTATTCCGGGCAGAGAGCACCACGGTACCTCCGCTGGCCATAGCCTGGTCGGCATTGATAATTATATTCTGCAGTACCTGATCCATCTGGCCGGAATCCATTTCAACCAGCCAGAGATCATCTGCGATGGTCAATTCCCCCTTCACATTGGACCCATGAAGTGCAAACTGTGCCGATTCTTCGATTACTTCTTTGATGGAAGCCGTCTCCTTAACCGGGGCCCCTCCTTTTGAGAAGGTGAGCAGTTGATTCGTCAAATTGGAAGCGCGCTGCACGGCTTTTTCGGTTTTCTGGATGAGTTCCTCGATCTTTGCCGGATTCGAAATCGAAAGCCGCGCCAGGGAAATGTATCCCAGGATGCCAGCCAGAATGTTGTTAAAATCATGAGCGATTCCGCCGGCCAGGGTCCCCACTGATTCCAGTTTTCGGGATTTCAGCAGCTCCATTTCCATCCGGTGCTTCTCCGTTTCATCACGGAGGACCATCACCGTTCCGATGACTTCCTGCTGGTCGTTCTTCAATGGAGCAATACTCTCGGCAACCACTCTTTTCTGCCCTTCCCGGGACTTCAACAAGGTTTGCGGCGGCAGTTTCACAATCTGTTTGGTTCGAACCACCTCCTGAACGCTGCGTTCGATTAGATCCTTCTTTGCTCCGTTCCCGGCTGAAAACAGTCCGGCTAAATTCTGCCCCGAGGCATCCTGCCCGGTATGACCAATTAATTCTTCACCGACCCGGTTGACTAACTCAATGTGACCGTCGGTGTCGGTTGTAATGACTCCGTCACCGACGGACTGCAGGGTTACGGCCAGCTGTTGTCGTTCTTTAACCAGTTCTGCCTGTGTCTGTTTGCGAACGATAGTCATGGCCACCTGCATGGAGACGAAATTTAATATATTCTTTTCCGCCTCCGTATACCGGACACCTTCATCATAGCTCTGGACGGCCAACACCCCGATGGTCTTATCGCTGGTCTGCAACGGAACCCCCAGCCAATCCACCGGCATCCTGCCGAACGGGATAATTTCGCCGTGCTCGATCAGTTTTTTCAGCCCGTCCTGGGTGGCCAGTAACGGTTGGCCCGTTCGGAGCACATATTCGGTGATCCCTGTACCCACCGGCCTGGACTCCGCTTTCTCCGTGTACTGATCGACAAAATAAGGAAATTCCATCGTCTCCTCTTGTTCATTATGGAGTGCAATATAAAAATTTTTGGCAGGCATGAGCTCACGAATAATATCGTGGATACTGCCATAGATCTGATCGAGTGTTTGATACGTGTGCGCTGCCTCGGAGATCTGGAATATAGCCGATTGGATGAACTCCGACCGCTTCCGTTCGGTAATATCAAATGCCGTGCCCAGGATAGCAGGCCGGCCCCGATACTCTATCCTAGTGAGAGTCGCATCAACCCATATTTCCTCTCCGTCACAGGACAGTAATTTAAATTCATACTGGGCAGGTGGATCTTCCCCTTTTTGCCGGGCCAGGGCACGCTCCCGGATCATCTTCCGGTAATCAGGATGCGCAAATTCCCATACTTTCCGTCCGAGCATCGCCTCCTTCGAAAACCCGAGTAATGTTTCCCCGGTCGTATTCACATACTGCAACCGATCATCCTGATAAATGAAAATCAAAGACGCCGTAGACTCTGTCAACGCCCTGAATTTCGCCTCACTCTCTCGAATTGCCCGTTCTGCCCTGCGCCGCTGAGTGATATCCGTGATAAATCCCTCCAGAAACAATAATGTTTCATCCTTGAACACACCGATGCCAAATTCTTCTAACCACCGCCATTCCCCGGATTGATGTCGCACCCGGTAGATGAGATGATAGGGTTCGTGTTCCCGGACAGCGGTCTCAATGTCGGCATACACCGCTTCCAGATCCTCCTCATGAATGATTTCAGAAAAATGAAGATCGCCGTTGAGAAAGTCTTCCTTGGGATACCCGGTTATATCCTGAAACGTATCATTCAGATACAGCATGGTGAAATGCTGATCGTAATTACATAAGTACACAATCCCCGGGATGTTTTCCGCGAGGAGACGAAACCGCTCTTCGCTTTCCCTGAGGGCCTCCTCCTTCTCCCGCTCTTCGGTGATATCCCTGATGGTTCCCCAGGCACGGAACGACTCGTTGCTCCCCCGGATGCCGATAATATTTGACTGCAGAATCCTCGTGTTTCCATCAATTCCCTCCCATTGCACTTCCATGTCAGAGATCCGGTAATTATTCCCGATGAAATCCTGCAGTACACGAATATCTTCCTGATTGGTCCTTTCAATGATTTCACGAACACTGGTATTGAGGAGATCCCGGATGTCTCTGAATCCCAGCATTCTGACAGTCGCATCATTTGCCTCAACCACAAATCCATGGTTCAGAAACATGTCAATCTGTTCCGCCTGAGAAAGACCCTCGGGAAGCTGGCCGTCCAATTCAAGACGAAAAATCCCTTCAGAACTAGTCTGCACAAATGCACGATACCGCTCTTCCGACTCCTTCAGCGCGATTTCAGAACGTTTGGTTTCGGTGATATCATGGCCATAGACGGTAATGTATCCGGATTCCGGCTTGGTCGTAAAAATAAAAGAAAACACTTTCCCCTGAAATTCGTATTCCAGCGGTTCGTTTTTTTCACCCCGGGTATACTCCTGTATTGATTGCATCCAGGACGATGGTAAAACATCTCCCGGCTTTAAGCTGAATTTGTGCAGCATCTTTTTCCCGGGAGGATTGGCGTACACTACGGTCCCGTCCCTGTGGAATCGGAAAATAGGCGCCGGATTTTCTTCCGGATAGCGGGAGAGCTCCATAATCTGCTGTTCACTCTTTTTCCGCCCGGTGATATCTCGTACAATAGCCTGTAACAGGTTGCCTTTCCCACATCCCAGGGATTTCAAACTGACATCTGTCTCAAACGATGTCCCATCTGAACGCTGATGTCTCCATTCAAATCGCTGTGGCTCACCCTGCAGCGCCCGGGCTATCTTTTCTTGCGCCTTCTCTTTGGAATCGCGACCGTCAGGCTGCGTCGGCGGTGAGAACTCAAACGGGCTCCGTCCAATAATCTGATCACTGCTTCTGCCAAACAGCTGTTCCGTTTTTGCGTTACAGTCGATAAAAATATCATTCTTCATGATAAAGACGGCATCTTCCGCCAGTTCAAAGAGTAATTTGTACGCCGAGTCCGACAAACCAGACCCGGAGTATTCCTCACTTTCCCTGTGTTGAGCCTCCCTCTCCTCAATGGAGGTAGTCGGGATATTCTCCAGCAGCTCCAGCAGCTCATCCCGGTTTCCTTCGGAAATATACTGGGCGTTTTGAGAGGCCAGCACGGGAGTCAGCCTCTCCTTATATTGAGAATCTCCAAACAGAATGATCGGAATGTCGGAATTAATCTCTCGTATTTCAGACAATACCAGCAGTCCGTCAATCCAGGAAAGGGGATATAACACACAGATGATATCTGCCGTATGCTTTTCCAGCGCTGTTTCCAAATCCCGTGAGTTCAGAATGGAGATATTTTCTGTGTCGAGAGATACCGAATCAATGAGGGAAGTATACTGCTCAATTTGCGCGGAAGATTCACCTAAAATAAATTGCTGCATAATTGAAGGCATTTATCAGGTTAAAACAGGGATTTAATCCCAGGCAACCATAATCGTTCCCGACTTTTTAAGCATAAGTGCTGTTAATTCGTCCGGAATGCGATCATCTGCCTCAGATTGTATGAATTGAAGTTACACACTCTCCCTGTCAATGCTCTTTTAAAGAATTAAGACCATCGTCGTGAAATGTCTCCGGATTGTAATAATCCGTTCCTGGTATATTATCGCCAAAAAATTCCATTCCATTAGATACATTTTTACATATGGTGCCATCTGTTGTCAAAAAAATCCGGATTTTTCTCTAAGTACGGCCCAGGGAATATGTAGGAGAACACCCCAATCTATCCCAATTCATGAGAAGTACCTGTATCCCAGAATGATTGAGACACAGAGGTTCAGGAGATGCGAAAGAATACACAATCTGCAGGGAGTTCGCAATTTCTTAACAAGGCTCCGGAACAGGTATCCCGAAAAGAGGGTTACCAGAAGACTCAGCAGGAGCAAGAGAAATTCAACCCGGGACGACCAGGAGGTCCACCATCCAATGGTGGCAATGAATAATACCGTATAATACACAATTCCATACACCGAATTCGGAAGATAAAATACTCTCGCATACCGGGTATCCACAATCCGCTTCTGTTCTCCCTGAATATTGCAAATCGGCATGCTCTCAATGAAATTCTCCGGGACAATATGGTAGGTCGCAAGGGTAAAGTATATGCTAATCGCAGCACCAATCAACGTAATCCCCGACAGAATTATCTGGCCAATGATCATAAAATAAGAGTAAGATATAGCAGAGAATAATTCAATGATTTGGTAATTGATTTGCTCACCTCATATAATCATATTAAAATGTTGCAACAGAATTAATGAATGTCGTGATTTATCACTATTAACGAACACTCCGGAGTCTTATGGAATATTTTTGGATTGTATTAGGGGTACTTATTATTGGATGGATCGTCTATCGTAAGTTGCAAATGAAGAAACTAGATCTCACCCCGGAAGAGTTAGCTGACAATCTCAATAAGGTTCCCAGGCCAATATTACTTGATGTCCGATCTCGCTCCGACTACAACAGCGATCATATTAAAAATGCAAAAAATATCCCTGCCAGGGAAATTCGTCATAAGCTCGGCCAGCTCGAAAAAAATAAGCGAAATGAAATTGTGATCTATTGCCAGACCGGATCACGGAGTGCGGCCATTACGCGTTTCCTCCACCGGTACGGACTGAATGTGAAACATCTCAAGGGCGGCCTGGTTGCTTTCAGACGCTATAAAAATTAACAGCAATCGTCGGGACACTGCTCTCTCGTCATTCAGCGGCTCAATTTCAGTAGATTGAGCCTGTTTGGAGCACACTTCGGAGAGGTGCCCTTTAGGCAGAGATTCCGAAGGCTGTATAAAATCATAAATGAAACACCGAAACACACTGAAAACCACTGAGAATTCGAAACTCGAGATTCTCAAATTGCCCGCTGCTTACCGGGGCTGCCTGCTGTTGACTGCCCATTGCCTCTGTGACCATTCCAACATGTTGTCTCTGCTTCCACCGTCCTAAAGGTCCAGGGGACTCTTTCGGAGGAGCTTTCCGAGGAAAGAATCTTAAATCGGACTGTTGAGACTGTTGCTTAAATAATCTCAATGGATTGAATCCGTTATCTCCTCCCTGTCCTGATTTTCCTGAGTTCTCGTAACCTTTCTCATCGTCATCACTCTAATGGCATTAGCGGAAATTGATAAACGGGTAGAAAAAAGGAGGAGACACCGATGGATATCACAGCGAAATTCGTAGGGCAGCGGACATTTCTGGCCAGAGGCGATTCCAAACACTGGGTTCCGATTGATACGCGCGAAAAAGTCGGTGGAAGTGATTCGGCTTCCTCCCCGATGGAATTAGTGCTGATGGGCCTGGCATCCTGTACCGGCCTGGATGTGGTCGCCATTCTGGAAAAACGCCGGGTTAACCTCCGGGGCTATGAAATTCAGGTGAGTGCGGAACGAGCAGAGGACCATCCCCGGGTGTATACCAATATTCATTTAAAATATATCTTTACCAGTCCGGATTTGAAGGAGAAAGACGCGGAAAGGGCGATCCACCTTTCAGATACCAAATACTGCAGCGTGACCGCAATGCTGGAAAAAACCGCCGAAATCACCACGGAGTATGAAATCATCCGGCCGGAGTAGCAAAGATTTCCTATAGTCTAGTCTGAGAGTGTTTAGAAAATATGGTTCTGATACAAGATGCTGCACCTGACTTATGTTTATTCTGTAGAGAACACGTCTTCACAATTTATTGCGAGGGTTGGGCAGTGATATGTTCTAGTTTCTTTGTCCCGTCCTGACGGGATCTCTTCGAGGTGTTATCTAAACCGGCTCAAAGGATAATTCCGGCGGGGGGTGTCATCGTAATCGATGAGTTTCAGGAGGGCGTCTCTTGTCAGATCCCGTAATTCTTCTACCCTCTGCTTCCGTATCATTTGCACAGGTATCGGGCTGCCGAATCTCACCCTGATCCGGCCGGGCCGCCAGTGCGGATCTTTATAGCGCTTCACTTCCCACATTCCGGAAAGTCCGACCGGAACGATGGGTACTTCCGCTGCTTTGGCCATATGAAACGGCCCTTTTTTGCACTGCTGCAATGCACCATCCCGTGTGCGATGGCCCTCCGGAAGAATGACAATAGAAATCCCCCGTTTTACCACTTCCGCCGCAATATCCAGACTTCTGCGAGCCGCGTCCAAATTTTCCCGCTGAATCGGAATATTGCCCAGCCGTCTGATCATCGCTCCCCATAAGGGCCACTCGAAATGCTCAGCTGCCTCAACTCCACGCTTTATTCCGGGCAGGTATCCCCCCAGGACAAAAACATCAAAGATGTTCACATGATTCGCCATATAAATATATTGTTCGCCCGAATGAATATTCTCACGACCCTCGACTTCTATCCGAAACCCCAGTAAATGCAGCAACGATCGGCAGCCATATATCACAACAGGTTCGTAGGAACCAATCGGAAACAACAGGGCAGCGAACAATACCTTGACAATCAAAAGGGTGGTCCAGCATACGCCCCAGATATACAGCAGTATACTTACGCCCCACTTGAGAACCGCGTTCACTCCTTCTCCCGGCCCAATATTTCCAGCACTCCGGGTTCAATACCCACCTCGATAGGAGTGCGGCCGAAGATCTCGCCATCCGGGATTAACACCTTTGGCTCCTCCGTCCAGAGTTTGACGGTTTGTACCTTGTAAACCTCGATTTCCGGCAAATCGATATGTGTGCCTTTAAAAACTTTCGGAAAAGCCCGCAACAGCCTTCGACGGGTGAGCTGCTTGCATACCACCATATCGATATACCCGTCATCGATCTGGGCGTCCGGAGCCATCAACATATCTGCAGCCGTATATCGGGTATTGCAGAATTCGACAAAAGTCCCGGTGATATCGAATTCCCGGTCATCAATATGGAAATGCATGTGATGTGCTCGCAAAAAGAGTGTCTCCCACACCACACCCAGTGAATAGGCAGTTTCCCCGAGCCACTTCAATTTCATCGCCCGGGACCCGACCTCCGCGACAAAACCCACTCCGATGACATTCAGAAAATAGTATGTTTCGTGCCCCATGATAAAGGTCCCGACATCGACCATACGGGTGTTCCCTGCCGCGATAATTTCCACAGCTTTCCCCACGGTTCTGACTCCGGCAGTATCCCAGGCACCGGCATTCCCGGTTCCTATCGGAATAATCCCCAGGGGGATCCGCTCCCCGACCGGCTTTTTCATCAATCCGTTGATCACCTGATATACGGTTCCATCACCCCCGGCAACAATGATTGCATCGTAGGGGGCGCAGTCAGTGCGCTCTGCGATTTCAATCGCATGCTCGTGATATTCTGTGAGAACCAAATCCACAGCAATACCGTAGCTGTGAATCAACTTCAGAATATGTTCAAGCTCTTTCCTGCCTCTGCCATTTCCTGCCACAGGATTCAGAATGAGCCGGATACTGTTCACTGTCTGAGATTCACCTGGAGTTATTCTGTTTCCGGTACAACCGCCTGAGGCGATGGCGGAGATCGGCTGCTTCTGCTTCCCGATGAGCCGGAATACCGGAGAGGGCCGTTTCGGCGAAATCTATCGCCCGGACGTAATCTTTTTCCTGGTGTTCATAATACATCGCCAGCTCCCGGTACGGTTCAAGGACAAATACCGGCATGTTTTCAATCTGCTCCCGCCACCATTTCACAGCCTGATCCCAGCGCTGCAATTTCTTATACAGTGCAGCCATCTGTGAAATAATTTGATTCCGTCGATGGACCGTCAGATCAGCAGTGATGGCAGTATAGTAGCACTCCAGGGCCGCATCGAAGTCACCCCGCCGTTCATGAATCTTCCCCCTGCTGAACATAGTGAGCCCGCTCTCCTGCGGAATGTGCCGGATTCCCTGGAAATTCTGCTCTAACATCGCCGTGATCGCCACGAGAGACACAATATCATGCACATTGTGCTCGAAGACACCCGCAATTTCCGAGGGATCACCGGACCGGATAAAATCAAAATAAATGTTCGGCACCTCTTCGCCCGGCGTATCGTTTTCCCGGAGAAAATGCAGAATATCCCGCTCCAAGGTTTGCAGCCGGCAGTTCTCCAGATCCAGGTTCCAGAGATTTCTGCAGGGATGCAGAAGATCCAGATGCGGAATATGTTCAAAGGGCTCTTCCTGGCCGTGCAGGAGATACCGGGTCTGCAACAGGTTCAAATCGAAACTCTTCCCATTGAATGTCACCAGCAGAGATGTCTCAGTGAGATACTTCCGCAGCAGATCCAGCATCCCTTCCTCTTTCACATAACTGTCGACAAACAGCTGATCCACCACAAAGTGCGCATCCACGAAATAGCCGAGACCGACCATGAAAACATATGTTCCGGTGCCTCCGCTCAAACCGGAGGCTTCGGTATCCAGGAAGATGGTCTGCTGCAAATTGACGTCCGAGAGATGATCAATTTTCCCGAGTTGTTTCAAATGTCCGGTATCCACCTGCCAGAAATGGCACAACAGACTGTTCCCGTGCTGGTACTCCACATCATACGTTGTTCTGGCACGGTAAATATCCCCGAACGGCGTATTGAGGTATTCCCCCGGAATTAACTCTTCCAGCCGCTTGTGTGCCCGTACCACTCGTTCTTCTGCAAAAAATTTCTGCCGGGATGATGCACGGTTATATACACGGTTTAACTTATCCTTCAGCGAAGATTCACTCGAAGGTTGCCCCTGATTTCCCCCGGATCGCAGTTGATCTAATTGTCGCTTGATATCAGACATTGGTTTGTTCCGAACGATCCTCCATAATGTATAGCAGAATTCAATAAACCCCAAAAGACTTTTCTATTCGGTATCGAGACCCGGTGTGCCGGGAGAAGCCTCTTCTGCACAGCTCCCACTGGAAGGGAGAACTCTTCTCCCCGTGGTGCATAATTGCAACCTGCTCTGTTAATCTCCTCTCATTGAACCAATCTCCTGTTGAATTGCCCGGATATGTTCGGGAGTGGCCCCACAGCATCCACCAACAAGAGAAAGATCCAGATCCATCCACTGCCGCACAAACTGCACATACCAATCCGGGGTCATAATCCGTTCAATCGTTCCGCCCTGCTCCGGGGTGGACTCTCCGACATTGGCATAGGCGCCCAGGCGATATTCTGTAAATGTCCGGAGGCGCTGCAATGCTTCTGTAATAATATCCGGATGGGTGCAATTGATGACCACTGCCAGCGGCTGATACCTGATCACTGTCTGCAGCGCCTCCTTCAACGATTCACCACTCAAAACGGTGGTCGGTGAATCACACACGAACGAGACAAAAAACGGAACGGCCCGTTCCCGGGCAATTTCTGCACAGACAGCGGCTTCCCGGATCGAATTCATGGTCTCAAACAGCAGACAATCGACTCCGGCCGTTATCAGGCAGTCGATTTGTTCAGCATGTTCCCGGGAGAGCGCGGCATCCTCCGGGACCAGATCCGGACGGTAGCAATCCTCGAGCGGCGCCACGGATCCGGCGATGAAGGCGCATTCTCTGTCCCTTATTGCTTCCCGGGCGCACCGAACCGCCAGTGCTGTTAATTCCCGGGCGCGTTCCGGCCGGCCGATCTGTCCATACACTCTGCCCGTAGTGCGGAAGGTGACTGTGGTAATAAGTTCCGCCCCGGCGTTCAGGTATTCCTGATGGATGCCGATGATTACCTCCGGGGCGGATTCCAGCACCGCCGCAGACCATTGTGGAGCCGGCAATTGATAATCCCGGCTTTGCAGCAGTGTCCCCATGGCACCATCCAGCAGAAGGGGCCGATGTTCCTGAACGAATTTTTCAAAGGCCGTTATCATTCGGATTCCTGCCGGTTAAGCGGTCACCGGACACTCTAATTTTTGAAACGCGAGTATAGCTCTTTCTGTACCGGATCATATGAGAGGACGCTACCGATATCTTATGAATCCTCTCTGAGTACGGTTTCTTCCACAAATTTACCCATCAGCACTGCCATGGCAAAACAAGAAATGCCCGCCACAATGAAGGGCGACTGGAAACTCACATATCCTGCCATAAAGCCGGCAAGGACAGGTCCGAAGGCTATACCTATTCCAAATGACATCGTGATGATACTCATTTGAGTCCCGGCACTTTCTGAATCTGTTTTATCAGCCGCCAGGGCAAACACCGGAGCAGAGATCCCCGCCATCGCCACGCCCTGTGCTAATCTCACCACCACTAATTGTCCGGTTGTTGCTACGTAGCCCAGCAGAATTGTGGTGGGAGTGAGCAGGAGTAATCCCACCATGATCAGGGGTTTGCGACCCCAGATATCCGCAGCTTTTCCCAGCGGGATCTGCAGGATACCCCGGCTGATAGTCAAAGCCGAAAACGCAATGCCAAACCCGATGGCCGTCTGGGACAGCCGCTCATTGAATTGGTTCTCCAGGGCAACCATCATAGAGATGGCCGAAGCCATCACAATGGTGGACGCCGCCAAGATCAGAAATTCATACGAAATGGAGTCGGAGAACCTGGGTAACTGTCTGGTCTGTGACTCAGTCCGATCCACTCGCACCGGATCTTCCACCAGACGCCACACGATAAATGCGCCTACCAGGGAGAGAATCCCCACCACGTAAAACGCCGTCTTGAAGCCGGTGTAGACATGCAGAATCCCGCCAAGCAGAGGGCCCACGGCAAACCCTGCCATCCGCATGGTGGAGTAGATGCCCATGGCACCGCCGCGATTCTCCATCCGGGTATACGCGGTCATCAAAGAAAAGGTCGCCGGAATGGTCAGAGCAAAGCCGAATCCCTGGACTGCTCTGACCACAATCAGATGAAGAAATTGCTCCGCTGCAACGAAAATGAACGTGGACAGCCCCAGCAATGCCAATCCCACAATAATAAAGACCTTCCTCTTCTGGACCCGGTCACTCCACTTCCCGGCAAACGGCTGGCTGAAGGAACTGACAATGCCGAATGTGAAGATCAGGATACCGACCAACGTTTCCACAGGAAGATCAAACCAACCGGAAGGAAGGGCTCCCACGTACAGCGGTAAAATAATGATGAGGATGCTATTGGAGAAGGCGTCCACGAAGCGCGCCAGCGATAGCGCAGCCACCTCGCGATTCAACCCTAACTTTTTCCAGAATTCCTTGCTTAACATCCCGGCTCTCCTCTGAAATCTTTAAAAATAATATATCCACAGGAGAATCGGTATGCATCAAACAGACCTGGGTAGTACGACCGAAGGCTGAGGCAGAAGCAGAGCTTCCTGGAACCACTATGGAACCACGAATGACCCGAATGAACACGAATAAAAACAGAAGAAAGAAAAGAATAATGAGAAAAGTGGAGAGAGTGGGGACAATTAATAACCTTTAGTGCCTTTGATATCACACCCTAATAAACTCAGAAACAGCCGATGACCATAGATAAACGATGTTACACCAAGTCCACAAAGGGAAACACAAAGTTTCACCTAAGTTGAGCGATACGAGTGCCCCAATGGGGTCCCTCTGGAACAGCGAAGTATCGCTGTACTTCGGTATAACCCCGACTGAGAAAATGTGTGTTTTCACCGAATGGGTGCGGAACGTCCCGACGCCGTTTTCGGGGAGGTGAACACGTATGCCGACGGCATTCTTCGAACATTTTCTTTGTCGATTGAGCGATGTATGGAAATAAATCGCTCAATTTGGGTTTCACAAAGCCCAACAAAAAGGTCACTATTATAAAATATCCTCACCACCTGAAAACAACGAAAGTTCGATTAGGATTATCACTGAATTTTATACTGAGTAACCTCAGGTATAAGTGCTTCATCCTATGATGTTTTTTCATTCGTACTTATTCCCCGACCCGTATGGGCAGGCTGTGTCCCTCGTGGTTATAACTCAGTCACAAACGCGATAAATCACCGCCCCTACGTTCTGGGCTGCCCGTTGTCTACTGCCCACTGTTTACTGCCAACTCCCAATTACCGGCGGGGAGGTGAGGCAGGGACTCTTTTCTCTTTCCTTTTTCCTCTTTTCATTCGTGTAATTCGTGGTTCCACTTCTTCTTGTACTTCGTGGTTTCAGTAACTCTTTTCGAACGGGTCAGGAGAATTCGTACCGGTCCAGCGGCACCACCTCCTGTTTTTTCACCAGATGCAGATAGAGATTCAATACAGTGGCGGTATCGAACTCGCAGTACCGTTTAATCGCCTCCAATTTTCCTTCTTTATAATACTCGTACACCATGGAGCCATCCATCTCATCCTTGGGATTGGGCAAATTCGAGATGTTGGCCAGCACGTTCAGGGGTTTTGTTCTGGTGTAATCCCAGTTGGCCCAGATATGCATCAAATCGAAGTGGGGCGATCTCCGGTATCGTGCCAGGGAATCCAGCCGGGGATCCGCGGGAGATATACCATGATATGCCATTCGCTGTAAGATAAACGGGATATCAAAATTGAGCCCGCTATAATGGATATAATCACCCCGGTAGCCTTCGATCATCCGGTTAAAGCCAGTGAGGACAGTCCGCTCGTCCCTGTCGATTAACGACTTCAACCGAATACACTCGTTGGAATCGTTATATAATCCCAGGGAAATACAGATGATCTTCCCGAGATCCCAATCCAGGCTGGCCAGTTTCACGTAATCCCATTCATCGACTTCATCCCGTGATTCATTGATCCTAGCCAGTTTCCGGTCCACCCATTCCTGCACGGTCGGGGACAACTCCCCATACTCACGTCCCGGAACAGTTTCGATATCCAGGGCCATAAATGCGCCCGGCATACTCTTATCCGATCTTCGCAAAACTGGTTATTTCCGCAACATTACACAATGCTGACTAAAGTCATGAAGTACCGTGGTAATTATATCCCACCCGCGCCGGTCCAACACAGCTTCACGAAACCACCACGTGGACTACCATCGATGTTCGTATGTGCTCCCGCTCTTTTACCGAATGCCCTCTCTTCCGACCCATGGCCCGTAAAGATTCCCCGCGACCTGCAACCACTTGCCCATTACCTACTGCCTACTGCCAACTGCCAACTGCCTACCGGGGCCGGGATGTTGAAGAGGAGCCGTCTCACACCAGATCATTAATCTGCTGGGCCAGCTGGAAATCGTTCTCTGTCAATCCACCCTCGCTGTGAGTGGTAAGAGACAGATTCACCGTATTGTAACTGATCTCTATATCCGGATGATGGTTCATGGCTTCTGCCGGATCCACCAGTTTATTCACAAACCCGATGGCTTCCGGAAAATCCTTGAATTTGAAGGTCCGGGTAATGGTATTGCCTTCCTGTTCCCATCCCGTTAATTGTTGTACACGATCTTCGATGGCTGTTTTATCAAGCAGTTCAGGCATGGTTTATATCCTCCGTTGATCTCGTTTCTTGTGATTTTTCAGAAAACACGCTCCTGTTCTTTTATAAGTGATTTTCCGGTGAATTTCAACTTTTTCGGAGGATAATTGAGGCCATTCCTGACCTGCCTCTATTTTTGCAGGACATGATGAAGTTGGTGAGTTACGAGTTCGGATCTCCGGCTTCCCATCCCGGGGCGTCCACATAAAACACACCTCCCCATGTCATCCTCTGCTGTCCCAGAGGGTGAAGGATCTCTACCGGGGATATGAGGACTCGAGGACGCGACTCCCTGCGAAAAGGCAACACCCGTGTGGCTCCCTGTCTGGTTGCGTCTCCTGCCCACCAGAGCCGAATCACCCCCCAGGAGCCTTGCAGAGATCCCTCGGACGCGCCCCCGGCACGCCCTCGGGATGACATTGTATCAGTACTCAGTAGTAACCGAACGTGTCTGTGGTGCTTCCCTAACCCAGTCAGGGAGAGTAGACGGGTTTTTGAATTATTGAATTCTTGAGTTATTGAATTATTGAATTAACTCGTCCGGCGCGAACACTATCTCCGCAAGATATCCAAAATGATCCGAGGGATGGACGTCGAAAATCCGGCTGGTCCCGAACAGAGAGGTGTTATTCACTTTATACGCCCGGCGGTCGGCTTGAATCCAGATATAATCGATTCTTTTCGATTGCCGGTCGTACAGCCATCGTGCTTTTTCCATCACAGTGTTGAAGGTGGCTGGCTTCGGATAAAAGTCCTGAATATTCGTATTGCGTTCGGCATTCCAGGTGAAATACTGATCACTCGGATTCAGCGTGTAGGTATCCTGAAAACCCGCATCCACCAGGATCTGGTAGGCATCCGAGCCGGGTTCGAGATTGAAATCACCGGCCAGGATAATGGGATCATCCGTAGGAGCCGTCTGTCGTATGAACCGGATGCCGGTCTCCAGCTCCCGTATCCGGCGCTGTTCATTCTGTTCGAAGTCCTGCAAGATTTCCTTCATCTCCACTCGGGTTATTTCACCCTTCAGCAGCAGCTCCCGGAGTTCCTCGATCACAGCGCTGGACGGGCCGGGGCCCGCATGCAGATGTGTGTTGAATATCGAAGCGCTCCAGCCATCCAGGGAGATTCGGATCCCCATGATTTGTGTTAGTTCTTCAAAGTGGAATGTGAACCAGTTATTGGCAACACCGTCGCCGGAGAGCTGGTGTTTTCCCAGCCCGGCGACCTGAAATCGGGGGTGCACCAGAATAGCATCACCTTCCCGGAAGTTCACAGGGAGACCTAACGCCCCAAGATGAATGCCTCCCATCCCCACAAATCCATACGCCTTATACCTCAGATCCTGGGCAAGCTTCCGCGTGTACGCCGGCAGCGGATTGGCCTCCTGAATGCAAATGACATCGGGTGAGACTTTCTTCAGATGGTCCACCAAGGCCCGATAGCGCCATGCTCTGCGCTGTTCCCTCTCGTATTCGCCCATCTTCCAGATGCCCTCGTAGGTGAGTCCGGACCAGACATTAATGGTTGCGATTTTAATGGAATGAGGCCCGGTCATCTGAGCATCCGCAGATTGTATCGGGACAATGGGGAGTATCAGACAGAATAACAGCGTGATCCTTTGTTTCATACGGCAATTCAGACCCCAGGTTTGCCAAGGAGACGAAACATGTTCGTCTTGTAAGCATCGACACCGGGCTGATTGAACGGATTTACCTCCAATTGGTAGCCAGTGATAGCCACGGCCATTTCAAAGAAGAAAATCAATTCACCGATGGCCTGTTCACTAATGGAATCAATCGAAACAGTGAGGTTGGGCACACCACCTTCGGTATGCGCCTGGGCAGTGCCCTGGTAAGCTTTGCGGTTTATTTCATCGAAGCTCTTCCCCGCCAGATAATTCAGATTATCCGCATTCTCCGCGGATTCTTCCAGGAGAATGGTGTGATCCGAATTTTCCACGATAAGGAAGGTTTCGAAGAAATTCCGGGGCCCGTCCTGAATCCACTGGCCGAGGCTATGCAAATCCTTGCTGAACACGGCGGCTGCCGGGAATAACCCTTTGCCATCTTTCCCCTCGCTTTCGCCGGCCAGCTGCTTCCACCATTCGGTAAAATAATTCAGGCGCGGATTAAAGGTGGAGAGTATTTCCATGGCCGTTCCGAATTTATACAACGCCGATCGGATAGCGGCATACTGCAATGCCGGATTAGCGGTGGTTTGTTGCTTACACAGCGCAGCAGCCTCTCTGGCACCCAGCAGCAGTTGCCGTATGTCGATGCCGGCCGTGGCAATCGGAAACAGCCCCACCGGGGTCAGTACCGAATAGCGTCCGCCCACCTCGTCAGGCACCGGAAAGGTTCGCATCCCTTGCTTATCCGCCAGCTGCCGCAGGGCACCGGTATCTCTGTCAGTGGTCGCAATAATTCGCTGCGCAACCCCGGCCGCCCCATATCGCTGCTCCAGCCACTTGCGCAATACCCGAAAAGCAATCCCGGGCTCGGTGGTGGTACCGGACTTGGAAATGGGATTGAGATACACTTCCTCCCGTTCCCCGATGATATCCAGGATATGCTGCAGATGATCCGCATCGATATTCTGACCCGCGAATAAAATCTGATCGGTGCCGGGTTGTAAGGCCTCAATGACCATCCGGTGCCCCAGATACGACCCACCAATCCCGATACAGACCAGCGTGGCGTCTTTCTCCCGGATTTCATCAGCCACCTCCTGAATCTCAGGCAGCGTATATCCGCCCAGAGAAAACCCCTCCTGCTCCGGAATATCCAGCCAGCCCAGATAATCACTACCCGGACCGGATTTATTCAGCACAGTTTCCAGCGACGGGAGTGCCATTTCGATAATTTCATCAATCTGGTTATCATTCAGAAAGGGATAAATATTTGACAAATCCAGTTTCATCTTGTGCACCGTTTCCGATATCTTTTCCTGTTTAAAATGACGTAAAATGTAGGAGATATTTTGGGCAGAGTCAATCAGAGAGCAGTTGTTTTTCGAGCCACTTTCGATAGCCCTGGGGCTCCGAATGCGAATCATTCCGAGAACGGCGTCTCCCCGCAAAGGCTGGATCGAGCCGAGGAATCTGACCGCGGGTACAGACGGGCCTGCC
>CAYPST010000045.1:0-30270 GCA_964413425.1 uncultured bacterium | reverse complement strand
TCGTCACGGGATCTCTTTGCCGAAGGCATCCCTTCGGGGCGAGGCGTTTTCTAAACAGACTCATTAATTCGAATCGATGAACCCTTCTATCTGAGTTCTCAATACTCCGGCCACCTCTGTAAACCGGCACTCGGTGTATTCATCCGGTGGAGCCATGCTGATTCCCCAATCGGTAAAAGGTCGCATCACACGCAAATTATCTTCTGACCGTCTCAGAGATTCGAGAGAAGCAGGAAAGTCGGTTCCATATACCCAGATAATTCTGTGTACCGGATCATATCCTGTTAAAATACTTCGCAGAATCCGCTGGAAGTGTTTTGCCCTGGTATTGTCGATGGAGCCTCGTAAATATCGCACAGTATCGTTCGCCGCGTTCAAACTGAAGATCCCAGCCCCGTGGAACACATGATAATGGAATAGCGAAATTCCGATGGTGTTCTCTGTGAATTTACACAAATACTGGAATTCCTGATCTTTTGGGATATTATTCCATCCTGCAAACAGGTCGATCTCAACCGATTCAATCATGATATCCAGTTCAGCGGCAACAGTGGTGAATAATTCAAGTAGTCCCCGCGGAAATGCTACGGAAAGTACTGCATTCTGTTCTTCATGCTGAGGAAAGGGGAAGAGACGGGTATCCATCTGAGCAGCAAACTCACCGAGCCGCTGAGAAAATTCCCACTCGAGAAATACTTGCCTTTCTTCACCCTTTAACGAAGAGTATACCGGGATAAAATAATAATGAAGCCACTCGCTCGGAATAATAAGACTGAAAGTGTGATCCGGAAAGATCAATCTGTGTTGAACGTTTGAGAAAATTCTCCTGACCTCTGATTCAAATTCGTTTTTCCGGACATCGTGTATGTTCGCCAGTACTTGTTGAAGGCGAATCTCCCCGTAACGTTCAATTTTTAAGCCGTCATCTCTTCTCACCAGCTGGGCAAATACGGCATTATTTCCTAAAAATGAAATACCAACCAAAGAGTTATCGGCCCTTACAACCTGTGAGATATTTTATTTTAGTGACAGAATAACACTTCCCTTTACGAGCCCTGTTGTCCTGCTTCCCAGCTAGGTTCCCCATCTTCGATATAACCATGACTGGTATCTGATAACGAAAAGACATAGTATCTTGGCTCTCTATATTCCCCTTTTATGGGCGATTCAATTCTCAGATGTAAACCGTCGGCTGATCGCTTAAAAATGTATCCTTTTCCTGTCAGCGGATCGTATAACCAACTAATATCAGGTCGCACGGAAATCGTATCCGGAATCCATCTATCCTGTTGTGTCACACTGGTATCGAGGATTCTCAAATCCGGATAACGATATTGCATATCACTTAAATCTCTCTTGGGCACCCACGTGGTATCAAGCTCCCCGGTCTCCTCATCAGTCTGCATTTCTGCCCGGTAAGACGTGTCCTGAACGACGGTTCTTCTCCGCTCGGTTCGTACAAATGTCGTATCATATAAGGTCACATAGCCGTCTGGCACATCCACTTCGTATTGGTATGGTAAGACAATCTGTTTTTCCCCCACCCAATTTTCCTGTGCCTGGATTGAGTCGTAGGCTGCGCGCAGAGCTCGCACTGCAAGCTGCCCCGATTGGGTCGAGTCGTTCAGAGTGAGAATGTTATACGTATCAATAATGTTTTGTCGATACGCATCCCAGGCGGTATCGGCTAGAGTGGAATCAAATAACGTAGCTAATATGGTAATTGCCGTGGAATCAATGTTCATATTGATCTGTTTTGGCGGGAACGTAATCTGGCGTGTACCTGTGAAATCAGCGCCGCTTTTCAATGTGTCATACACTAAGTTCACCGTGTTGATGGCATGTTCGCCTAGTTCGGTATAATCACCGGTCAACCGCAAAAACACACTTTCGACTTTCCAGAGATTCTGCATTCGGGTACGACTTTGTTCCCGGTATTGCTGTTCTTCGTTCCAAATCTGCTTGGGTATCAGGAGCACAGCGAGCAGAGCACCAACCAGTAATACAATCAAGATATTCAAGCCCCAGTATGGTTTTGACTTAATTTCGTAAGCCACAATTCCTCCTACCTACTTATGGTGGTTCAACGTTAAAATGTAATATGAGGTTTTAGATTTGAAGCAGTTACCGGTCCAATCCCCCGCACTTCCTCTAAATCCTTTAATGCTGTAAAATATCCATTCTTTTTTCGATGTGCAATAATTCGTTTCGCCATCACCGGGCCGATACCGGGCAGTCGCTGAAGTTCTTCCGCTGGTGCCGAATTAATATTCAGTGTAAAATCCTGTCGGTGATCAACCAGCTGGTGCACACCTGGAGACTCATCTGCCGAAGTAACCTGATTCCGGACTAACGAATCTACCAAACGGACCTTCGCCAGAAATACCGAATCAGAGGGATTTGCATCGGAAAATTGTGAGGAATCAGACGGAGTACCGGTGAGGTGAAACAGGTGAAGGGTGGCATTGACAATCAGGCTGCCAACCAGAAAACCAACTACCCACCGTTCTTGTTTCGTTAAAAGCACACCAGATCCCACACGTCGAAGCCGTCGAAAAGTTTATTCTCCGATAAAAATTAGGAGCTAAATGCGTTCTTTACCTTCTCGAAAAATCCTTCTTCACCATTCGTCCTATGTTGCTCGTCATACTTTGCTAACTCTTGCAATAGACGCGTCTCTTCTTCGGATAGTTTTTGTGGAGTGACCACTTGAATTTTCACCAGTTGATCGCCACGCCGGGAGCGTTCCAGAGCTGGCAATCCTTTTTTTCGCATCCGCAGCACTTTTCCGGACTGAATGCCAGCCGGAATTTTGAGACTGGCTTCCCCGTCTAAGGTCGGCACCCGAATCTCATCACCTAAGGCGGCCTGGGAAAAGGTAACCTTCGCTTCCAGGAGGACATCATCGCCTTTGCGCGTAAAATACTTATGCGGTTTTTCTTCGAACAGGACAACTAAATTCCCTGGTGGACCGCCGTGGGGCCCCTTGTTTCCTTCTCCTCGCAGGGTCATATAATTTCCATTCGCAACCCCAGGGGGCACATCAATGGACAGAGTCACTTCTTTTTTCACCAATCCTGACCCGCCACAGGTACGACAGAGCTCTTCAATCACCTGGCCTGTACCGTCACAATTGGAGCATTCACGGACATTGACCATCTGTCCGAATATTGACTGGGTTGATTGCCGAACCTCGCCGGCTCCGCGGCACACCGGGCATGTTTTCATATCGGAACCGGATTCTGCGCCGCTCCCGTTACAGCCCTCACATCGCTCCAGCCGTCGTACTTTCACCTTCTTGGTGGCTCCTTCGGCGATCTCTTCGAGGTCCAGCTTCAGGCGAATCTTTAAGTCAGAACCCCGTTGTGTTCCCCGGGAGCGCCGTCGACTGGTTCTTCGACCGGATCGGCTACTGCCGAAAATGTCACCGAATCCTCCGAATCCGCCAAAGATATCGCCGAACGCATCAAAGATATCATCTACATTGGAGAAGCCACCATAGGCACCGGCGCCACCACCTGCTTCGGATTTCACGCCCTGATGACCAAACTGATCATAGCGTTTGCGCTTCTGGGAATCACTGAGCACCGAATACGCTTCCGCCGCTTCCTTAAATTTCTGTTCAGCCGCCGGATCATCCGGGTTCTTGTCAGGATGATATTTTAATGCTTTCTTTCTATACGCCTTTTTTATCTCATCCTGACTGGCGTTCCGATCAACTCCTAATACTGTATAATAATCTTTTGGCATAATTATCTACTCACCACTACTTTTGCGTGACGCAAAACGGTATCGCCTAATTTATATCCGCGTTCAAATTCCTCCAGTACGGTCTCTGAGTCATGTTCCTCTGATTCACGGACCATCATGGCGTCATGCAAATCGGGATCAAAGGGTTCCCCGACCGAATCAATCGCTTCCACGCCACGTCGTTTTAAAATGTTCTTAAAGTTCTCATAGACCAGCGCGACGCCTGATTTGAGCTCCGTAAAAGAGGACCCGTCTTTCGAAGCCTCCATCGCTCGTTCAAGATCATCGAGCACCGGGAGAACCTCCCGGATAAACTCTTCATTCGCATGTTGGACGCGCCGGGTATATTCACGCTCTTTCCGTTTTTTATAATTATCAAATTCCGCAACTAACCGTAAATATTTTTCATTTAACTCATCGTATCGCTGTTGCAGCTCTCCATATTTCCGCTGGTATTCATCTTCCGTTTGCGCATTATCCTCTGTTGTCTCTGCTTCCTGTGGTTCTGAGTCCTGCCGGGAAGTTTTTTCCTCGTGTTCATGATCTCCGCTACCGGCATCAACATCATTATCGGTAGCTGCTTCCGATTCCTCCATATCAGTTCGCCGCTGTTCTTCTCCGGCAAATGTATCAACCTCTTCTTCCATAGGTTGATTATTCTTCTCCGACTTACTTACCATTGAACCGTTCGTATCCTTATTCTTGTATTTGAATTTATCGTTACTTCCCGATTACAACTGCCTATCGAATTTCTCACTAATGATATTTGCCGTCATTTTTACCAGAGAGATCACTTTATGATAGTACATCCGGGTAGGACCCAAAATAGCAACTGTGCCATTCACACCTCCGTACTGATAGGAGCTGGCAATGATGCTGTACTCATTGACTTCCATCAGTCTATTTTCCGAACCGATGGCAATAAACACATCATCGCTCATTTTTAATTCATTAAACAACCGTGTAAACAAATCGCCTTCTTCCACCATTTCCATGAAGTGTGACATCTTCCTGGGATCCTGCATCTCCGGCTGGCTGATAATATTTTTTGCACCGGAGGTATGAATCGTGATCCTGTCGGCAAAATTAAACACCGTATCCGCATTATCGACAATCAACTGTATCAGTTCATCATCCCGGGCATCAGAATTTTTAAACCGCTCGTCGATGGTTTGCTTGACCTCCTGAAGCGTTAAACCCGCCAGTCGCTCATTCAGCATCCGGGTGACCTCGGTAAGGCGCTCTCGCGGAATCCGGTGCTGTACCTCCATGATAACCGTCTTCACAATGCCCGACTTGATATTGATGACAACCAATAACTTATCGCTGGCCAGTTCGACCAACTCCAGTTTCTCCAGAACCCCACGATAGAATTTCGGGGTAAGTACGATCCCGAATTCATCAGACAGCTGCCCCAATACCTGTGACGTTCTTCGTAAAATTTCTTCAATATCCTGCGCATTCGGATCGATCTGCAGCGCAATGAATTGTCGTTCTTCCCGGCTGAGTTCCGATGACTGCATGAGGATATCCACATAATACCGGTACCCTTTATCGGTTGGCAAACGCCCGGCGGAAGTATGAGGGTGGGTTAAATAACCCCGGTCCTCCAGGTCCGCCATAGTATTCCGGATGGTGGCAGAGCTGACATCAATGTCATAATTTTTTGCGATCTGCCGGGATCCTACCGGTCTGGCTGATCTCACAAAATCGAGCACAATGGCTTCCAAAACCGAATTTTCCCGAGATGTTAATTCTCTTCCTTCCATTTCAGTCACCACTGTTTTCACTTAAACCTATTCAGTAAAGTATTTCAGTGCCGGGCCAAAATCAAGCACGAACTCATTTCCAGAACTCATTTCCTACAGGTGATCGCTCGACAAGAATAAGCGTATCGATCGTGCGCTTCCGATTAATCCGAACAAAGTTCCGGTTATTATCACCCCCACAATCAGCGGATACCCCATCTGAATATCCGTTTCCACAATACCAACAAAAAGATAATTTGTTCCGGAAATAATCCCGGAAAGCAATAGCAGCGCTGCTCCCGCGCCCAGAATACCATGGATAATTCCTTCCACGATGAACGGAGTTTTGATGAACAAGTCCGTTGCTCCTACCAGGCGCATAATTCTGATGATCTCCCGTTTTGCAAAAATACTGAGTTTAATGGTATTGGCGACCAACAGGATGGCAGCCCCGAGAATAACAGCCAGGATCACTCCTCCGGCCACGAGGGCAGCTTTATAATACCGCTCCAGGAGTCGCAAAAAGGTCTGGCGATAGCGGACTTCATCCACCCCAGGCAGATGACGTAATTCCTGAACAAAGGCAGTGATGACTTCTGATGACTGGTGGGAAGATGTCAGATCGACCGCATAAGAAACCGGCAGCGGATTGTCGCCTAATACCTCGTAAATATCCTCTCCGAATTCCTCCTGGAAACGGGCCGCCGCCGCTTCCTTGGAAATGAACTGAAAAGCGGCCACGGCTTCATGAGACTCTAATGATTCCTCAATGGTTGCTTTGTCACCCTCGGTAGCACTGGGTAATAAAAAAACTTCCATCTTGACTTTCGCCCGCATGGTCGTTAGCAATGAGTACATTTCACTCCCGATCAGGTACGCCATCCCCAGGAGTGTCAGTGAAATCGCAATCGTTAAAATGGCCGCGAACGAGGGAAACCTGGCCCGCGTGAGCCCGGTGAAACCTTCTTTGATCAGAAATCCAACACTCATTCGTCCACCATTCTGCCATTTTCCAATCGAATTCTACGAAACGGCAGATTCCGAATTAATCCATAATTATGGGTTGCCATGACTACCGCCGTTCCTTTTTCATGAATCCGGCGAAGTAATGCCACGATTTCACGAGCCACATCCGGATCAAGATTTCCGGTGGGCTCATCAGCCAGGAGAACAATGGGATCTTTCACAACGGCCCGGGCGACGGAGACGCGCTGCTGCTCTCCTCCGGACAATTCCTGAGGATAATAATGGGCGCGATGGCCCAACCCGACACTATTGAGCGCCTGCAGGACCCGCTTCTTAATGACCCGGCGGTGCGTTCTGGTCACCCGCAATGCCAGAGCCACATTTTCATAGACATTCCGATCCATCAGTAATTGAAAATCCTGGAAAACCATCCCAACCCGCCTCCGGAGATAGGGAATCTGCCGATTCTTAATCATCGAGCTATCGAACCCATCCACCACGACCTTCCCCTGGGTGGGAAATTCATCCATGTAGATCAGCTTCAATACCGTCGATTTTCCCGCCCCGGAAGGACCGATAATATTGACGAATTCACCTTTATAGATGGTGAAGTTTAAGCTCGCCACTCCGTCGCCTCGCCCGTAATCTCGGTGCACATTGTAGAAATAAATCATGAGTCTGGTCTAAAAAGTGTAGCGGAAATCTTTTACATTGATCATATGAGGAATATAATCGCTATTATTCTTTTATTACACAATATCATGAGTATGTTTTAGTCTATTATACAATTCGTGATCATTCCCCGACGTGTCGGGGCAGGCAGTGGTTTCTATAGTGGTCTCAATCATTATCCCTCGGGAAAACTCACAACATGGACTCTTTCCGTCTCTCCTGTCGGCGGACGGAGCGTTTCGTCTTCATACATGGTCCAACGTTCGAAGGGGCTCTCCCGTAAACAGGCCTCTATCTCTTCCATAGAATACATCCGCTGTATATGCGTTTCCTTATACGTACGTTTTTCTCCCCTGGTAATTTCCCAGATGAGAAATTCGGTTTTATTCATCTTGTTCCCGGAATAAAATGTATTCACTCGTTCGTATCCATACTCATCATCCTCGTAGATCTCGTGCAAGTCGATAAAGTTCCTTCGCACATTTTCCGCCGTGGAAAAATCAAATATATACGCACCATTCTTTGAAATAAAGGGGTATATCTCGCCAAGATGTGATGTGATCTCCTGCAGATCCCTGTAATAATTCACCGAGTCCTGCAGATTGATAATCAAATCGAATACTGCGTTTACCGGAAGAGCGGACATATCTCCCACCCAGGCACGTCCCCGCATCCCGGCATGTTTTCTCAGGAGCTGTTGTATCATAGTCTTATTGAGATCCATACAGTACACTTCGCCGCACCAGCCCTGTATAAACGGAACAGAATTTCCGGTACCACAGGAGATATCGAGTGTCCTGCCCGGTTGAATATCATGGGTAAGACAAAGTTCATGCACGTATTCTATCCATACCTCATAATCAATGTATGACATCACAATATCATAGATATCAGCCAGCTTGGCGTATGGGGGAACTTCCTTCATGACGCTGGTCTTCTCTTCTTCACCCCGGTAAACACGAACGAGAACCTGCTCTCGCGACATAGAACTCCGGCGCATCCTCCAAGGAGGCCGGAGAAAATCGCCTGATAGTGCTTCGCGATCCACACTACTTCTCCCGGTCCGGAGAGGTGCTGCCCAATCGTGACTAATATATATTGCATGCTTTCAAACCGCAACGGACTGAATTTTTAATCCACCTTTTGCCAATCGTCCCATCAATGGGAAGCATTCAATTGTGTGAATGATGACATGGTATCATAGAAAGCGGAAAGACAGAACAACAGCCATGCGAAGATTCCTGATGAAGAGTCACCTATGTACTTCGAAAATCCGCGTATTTCAGAATCATACCTATAAGCGAGAGTGTTTAGAAAACATGAGCCTGATGCATGATGCTAAAAGTAACTTATGTTGATTATTGATATAACATATATACAAAATTTCATTCGGTATTGAGGCAGATATCGTTTATTTTTTCTTTGTCCCGTCGTCACGGGATCTCTTTGCCGAAGGCCTCGAAGAGACTCCCCCAACGGGATCCCTTCTGGGACTTCGGAGCATCCCTTCGGGGCGAGGCGTTTTCTAAATAGACTCATAAGCAGACTCTAAATGCTTTGGCTGGAAAAGGCCGCATGAGCGATACAATGGTACGTACATACGTTCTAAATGATTAATCCCGGTACGTATAAAGTTCGTGCTCGTGAATGTACTGTTCTATTTCGGGCAGAACATAATACCGGATAGATAGACCCTGTTGCACTCGATTTCGTATTGTGCTGCTCGAAATTTCCACGATTGGCAAATCCACATACTCGACCTGGTCACGAAAAGGAGCATCCTCCGGAATCGGATAGTGCAGCCGCGGCATAACAAGAATGCGGCAGGCATGTACCAGTTGCTCCGCCTCTTTCCAATTTTGTAGATCCACAAAGTTGTCAGTCCCGATGAGAAATCCGAGATCGTCCCGCCCGAGATCCCTTTCTGCTCTCACAGCTCGCACGGTATCTATGGAATAACTCACTCCCCCCCGATCCACCTCTCTGGAGTCCACCTGGAAATGGGTATTCTGCCGGCAGATTAACTCGAGCATCCGAACCCGATGCTCTGCAGTACCGATTGACTCGTTACGTTTATGCGGTGGAATAGCGGCCGGGACAAACACCACCTGCTCAACCGGCATTTGCGTATACAACGTTTCCGCCAGTAAGACATGTCCCCAGTGAGGGGGATCAAATGTGCCGCCAACCAGACAGATGTGCATGAAGAATTCTTCTTAGCGCTCTGCTTGGGTCACTGTTGACGATTCAGGTGGGTTCTCTTGCAGGAGTCGCCGGGCTTCCGAACGAATGTCCCGCCTGGGCTCTCTTTGCAGAAGGTCTTCCAGTTCCGTTCTCGCTTCTGTTGTTCGGTCTAATCTCAATAGGGATTTTGCCCTCTCCAGGCGAGTCAGGTCTGCCCAGGGAGTATCATAATAATTGTTTATGAGCTGATCATAGTAAATGAGCGCCGAATCATACTGGCGAAGTATATAATATAAATGTGCATTACTGTATACTTTATGAGCTAATTTTGTACGCAGTTCTTCAATGAGTTGGGTGACCTCCTCCGCGTGTGTGGAGTAAGGGTAATCTTCCACGAATCCCTGGAGAGTATTAATAGCCTGTCGGGTATATTCCTGCTGCAGCTGATAGTGGGGAGAAAGATTTACCAGGCAGAGCCCAAGTTTATACCGGGCTTGCTCCACCAAAGGGCTCTCCGGATATTTCTGCGCCAGCCGACGATATTCAGAAGCTGCGACCATATACTCTTTCATTTCAAAATGCGAGTCCGCTAAGAACAGCTGAGCGTCGTCAGCCCGATCATCGCCAGGACTGTTTAAAACCACAAAGTTGAAATCATCAATGGCCCTGTAATACTTCCCCTCCTGGAACCGTTGTTTGCCCCGGTTGAATCGAAAGTCCGTATCCTGCGATTCAACTCGGGTGGCCCGGTTACAGCCGAGAACAGAAACGACTAATACGAAGATTACAACAATTTTTCCACCATACATTTTCACATCATTCATCACGGTAATTTAGGTGAATAACTCGGGCATATCAAGCAAAGCGTCCGGAACTCTCTTTACTCAAAAGTTCTCTGCTTCGTCGATTAACATGATCGGGATATCATCCTCGATCCGATATTTTAACCGGCACTCATTACAAATAAGATATTGTTCACTTTCGTTATACTCCAGATCCCCTTTACACTTCGGACAAGCCAAAATTTCTAACAACTGCGGATCAATCATGTTCCCTCCTTTTCGTATCTCCTTATTCTCGAATGGGCTGTGCAGCGATATCAAATATCCAGCCTGCCAGGGATTCCTTTTTTCTTACCGTCCCGTCCGGCGAAACCCGATAGACCGCACCGGTTCCATAATCGGCGATAAGGCAAGCATTACTTACCGGATTCACATCCATTCCCAATACATGCTCCAATCCGGTCAGCATCCTTTGCATGCCCGCAGAGGTATATCTGTAGAGCTCATGGCGCTCATTGTTCACCGTGTGTATCCAGGTACTCAGATCACTGCGATTATGTACAATTTTTAGAGGAGCCCCGAGATTGGTAAAGGTCGTATCCACCTTACCTCGTCCGGTGTGTGCCGGATCAGCGACAATCCTCCGGAGTTCATTTGCTGTCTCCAAACATACAAAAACCGTATCACCACGCACCGGCTCGACAGCAGTAATCGGCGGCCCCTCCTCCTCCGTTGTATAATACAATTGAAGAACACTCCCCTGAATATAAAACAACGAATCCTCCGCAGCGATCCAGGTTGTACCGGAAGAGGAGGCAGCGCCCGCATTTATCAGCGCTGTCGTGGTAATCTGTACCGTTTGGGTTCGTCCTCCCTGGATAGAGATCAAATTGATCGCCGTATCGCGTTCCGGGATAAGGGTAATATATCCGTGTGTTCCGTTATAGAACATGTCGCGCACCGAAAAAAATCCATCCGCCAGCTTTCTGATCGCTCCATTGCCCCACTGATAATAAATGCTCCCGCCTGCAAAATCATACAGAAATACCCCCGTATTACTCTGATCGGCAACGATAAACCGTGGGGAGCTGTACTGGGGGAAAGTTTGGTACACGTGCAAGCCATCATGTGAGAGTTGTGATAACGGGCCGCTGCCCTCCGACAACACCCACCACCACGAGTTCCCGGTCGTGATTGTATCTAAGGGGGATATCGGTGTTTCATCATGCTCACCCTGAGCGGAAATTCCATAGACATACGTCTGCCCGGGTTCTATATCGCTGGTGTCCATATAGTCCGAACTGTCTGCTGGTACCTGGGCATAATGTTGCAGGGGCTTCGGCGCAATGGCGCGATAGATGTTGAAACCAGTCAAATCCGGACTGTCTATCGGATTCCAGTCCAAAATCACATGCTCGGGACTCGATTTCACTTTGAGCCGGAAGACGTCCGGATTGCGGGATCCTGCTGGATCAAAGGGGTTAATGCGCGCTCGCTCCCCGCACCCCAACATCAGCACCCCGATAACCGTCAGCATAAATAAGCCGCAACCCGGTACCCGATGAAGAAGTCGGAAATAGTTCATACACATTCTAATCCATCACTGTCGAACTGGTTCCCAAAAACGATTGGACCAGAGGATGATCACTGGATCGAAATTCCTCTGGTGTGTATTCCAATTGAATTTTTCCTTCCTCCAGGAGCACGATCCGATCGGCGATGTGCAGCGTTGCGCCGACATCATGGGTCACGACTATCGACGTTATCTGAAACTCCTGATTAAATTGCGTTATCAGATCGCTAATGGTGCTTGCGGCGGTCGGATCCAAGCCGGTTGTGGGTTCGTCATAAAGCAGATACGGGGGATTCATGACCACGGCCCTGGCAAACGCCACGCGTTTCCGCATTCCTCCACTCAATTTTTCAGGCAGCAAATGACCAGCCTCTTCAAGCCCCACCGACTCCAGGCATCTTCGCACCGTGCGATGAATGTCTTTCTCCTCTAATTGCGTTAGTTTCCGCAAGCCCAATCCGACATTCTCTTCAACGGTGAGCGAATCCAATAAAGCCGAGTGCTGAAAAACCATTCCGAATTGGAGGCGGGTTTGGCGTCTCTCTTGTGCAGATAACCGGGTAATATCCCGGCCTTCAATCTCAATCCGCCCTTTATCAGGCAAAACGAGCCCCAGGATGTGTTTCAGCAAAATACTCTTCCCCACCCCGCTTTTCCCGAGAATGACCGTAATCTTCTGATCCGGAATCGTCAAATTTAACCCATTATAAATCTTCCGACCCTCGAATGTTTTATGTAAATTTTGAATTTTAATCATGAGTCTGGTATAAAAAGGGGGCTAAAGCCCCACAAAAGCAGAAAATGTTTTAAATACCCCGCCATAAATGACGGGGCTATTCAAATTATTTGGCCTCATGCTAACAAACAAAAATATTTTCATTGGCATGTACTTTTTAGAGTAGACTCAATCATGAAAAATGCCTACTTGCCCTCTTCCATCCCCTGAATTTCTGCTTCAAATGCGCCTACGTCCTGAAAATCACGATAGACCGAAGCAAACCGAATATACCCGACCTTGTCTACCGCTTTCAGGTGCTTCATAACCACCTCTCCGATTTCTTTCGAGTGCACTTCCCGGGGATGGTTACGCCGGATTTCATCTTCAATATCTGTCACAATATGTTCAATATCACCACTGCTGAATCCGCGCTTATTTAGTGCAATCTTGAGTGAATTGTACAATTTTACCCGAAAAAACTCCTCACGGCTCCCATTTGATTTAATAACCGTCAGCTCACGCGGAGCATAGTACTCATAGGTCGTGAATCGCTCACCGCATTGTTCACACTTCCGCCTCCGGCGGACAGAATTGTCGCGCTGCACATATCGCGTCTCAATAACGCTGGTATGCATATGCTGGCAAAATGGACAGTGCATATCTAGTTCTCTAACTCCTGGTACAGCGGGAATTGCTCACACAACGAGCGCACTTTTTCCCTAATGGATTTTCTGGTTTGGGCATCATCAATGCTCGTGAGGACAGTATCGATAAGATTCGCCACCTCTGTCATCTCAGCGGGGCCGAATCCCCGCGTGGTTAATGCGGCGGTCCCGATCCGGATTCCACTGGTGACGAACGGGCTGCGCCGATCGAAGGGAACCATATTTTTATTCACGGTGATTCCCGCAGCTTCCAGCGCTGTCTCAGCTTCTTTGCCGGTAATCCCCTTCTCTGTCAGATCAATAAGTAAGAGATGGGTATCGGTTCCTCCGGATACCAGATTATATCCGAGATCCTGCAGAGCGTCTCCTATCGTCCGGGCATTCTGTATAATATTTTCGCAATAGGTGGTGAAGGACGGCTGAAGTGCTTCCTTAAAGCTAACCGCTTTGGCCGCAATGATATGCATGAGTGGACCCCCTTGTATCCCGGGCATGACGTTACTGTCCAGAATTTCAGACAGCTGTCGAACCCGGCCACTTTTCCGTGCGGTAATTCCCCAGGGATTTTCTCCGTCCTTTCCCAGAAGGATCAATCCACCGCGGGGACCGCGCAGTGTTTTATGGGTGGTTGACGTCACGACATGACAGTAGGGGATTGCGTCCGGAATGAGTTTCTTCGCAATCAATCCGGCAGGATGCGCAATATCAGCCAGAAGGAAAGCCCCGGTCTCATCTGCAATTTCCCGGAACTTCTGATAATCGATCGCCCGGGGATATGCACTACCACCTGCCACAATCATCTTCGGTGTATGTTCCCGGGCAATTTTACGAACCGCATCAAAATCTATGGTGCCAGTCTCTCGGTTCACCCCATACGAAACTATCGTATACAATTTACCGGAAAAATTCACCGCACTCCCGTGCGTGAGGTGCCCTCCATGAGCCAAATCCATGCCGAGTATGGTGTCACCCGGCTCCAGAAAGGTCTGATAGACGGCCATATTCGCCTGTGATCCCGAATGCGGCTGCACATTTGCATACCCGGCATCGAACAGCGTGCATACTCTATCCCTGGCCAGATTTTCAGCGACATCGACATATTCACACCCGCCGTAATACCGTCGGCCCGGATATCCTTCGGCGTACTTATTGGTCATCACATTCCCGGCCGCTTCCAAGACCGCTTTGCTGACAAAGTTCTCAGAGGCGATGAGTTCCAGGGTAAATCGCTGGCGCTCCAACTCATCTTCCATCGCTTGAAAAACTGCAGAATCTTGCTGCCTGATTGTCGAGAACATTACGCACTTGCTCCTTTAAATACTTCGCTGCTTATCGGTTGCATACTCTCATCAATCTATCCGTCAAATTTCATCATAAAACAACATAAAAGAAACAGGAGAATCGGTACTGCCTCAGAGAGGATCAAGCGGGAATACACAATAGCGGGGTAGCTCATGATTCGGGGGCAAATGCCTCGAAAAACAGAGATATCCAGGTGAACGCCTTTCGTTCGAACCTGGATATCTCGTCATCGGTTTCCAACGAAGTTGGTATTGGCTCACGCGGGCCGTTTTACCGAACGATTTAACCAATCGTAACAGTCTTTATCAGGAGCGATTTCGTCTCCCTCGTCACTATGGAAGAACCAATCGCCTTTGTTTGGGATAAAATTCTCGAGATAACTAATCCGGGAATTCACCTGTCCGAATCCCAGCTTCACAGCCTGCTGGTAGTCTTCATAGGCCATGTTGTACACCAGCTTATCTTGAAAATCCGGACTTCCGCCAGAGCATTCCGCAGCCAAGTTTTCGTAAACCCGACCTCTGGCCGCATATCCCATTCCATTCTGGTTGCCGGTTTTAATACAGCGGTTCGCCCAGTCCATTGCGGTCTGGAATTGTTTCAATTCCACATACAATCTGGATATATCCGCAATGATATCTTTTCGCTCGGGATCGACGTCCAGAATCCCCTGGTATGCTTTGATCGCGTTTTCGTACTGGTCCAGATTCTCATAAGATCGTGCAAGCAATGTCCACCCGCGGATGTTATTCGGGTCGAGTGAGGTCACTTTCTGGAAAATTTTTACCGCTTCCTTATAATTGGAACGATCAAACAACGCTTCGCCATATTCAACTCCATGGCCGGAATTATCGGGATTGTTTTGCCAGCGATTGCGAAGCGCTTCTATCGGATCACGGCCTGCGTTTTTCATGGCAGTAATCAAACTACTTTGCGCTCCAGAGTTATCGGGATCAATTTCGAGTACTGTATTTAACACCTGAATCTGCTTGTTATACTGATTCGTGTTAAAATACAGATCTGCCAGATCCATTAAATAGCCCACATTGGTTGAATCCAATTCAACCATTCGCTCCTGAACTTCAAGCTGTTGCTGGATCTGGTTGGTCCCCTTATACATGTATGCTAAATTCTGGAGAACATAGATATTCTCGGGTAGGTGTTCCCGGCCCTCCTTATAGACGGCGATCGCCGAATCCTGATTGCCCACTTCGCGATAGGCATTTCCCAGATATAAATAGAGGTTCTCAGCCATGGCCGGCCCACAGCCTAACTCACGAACCTGCTCGTAATTCTCAATTGCCCGTTCCCAACTTTTCTGTTTATAATACTCGTATCCATTGCTGAGAAGGAATTCGCATCTCGCTTGATTGGCTTTCAGGATTGAATCCTGCCGTGCCTGGGCAAGACTGTCTTCATACGCTTTCCGTTCTTCCGGCGTCATACTCGGCGGTTGACAGTTGAAACTGACAAGCGCTGTGACGCCAAACAGCCCCACAAGCATTAACCCGGCATATCGTTTAATTTGAACTTTCATCCATCCGCTCTCCTTTGCTTATTACAAGGCTTTCCGATATTTTCCTGATCTTGCTAAAACCAGATCTCACTGACGGTAAATCCTACCTGAATACCTGTAATTGTTTCAACTGGATTATTCGAACCAGACGACAGCCTGTGATCATAAAAGAACGAAACATCCAGCCGATTCGTTCCCGGCCCCAAAGGTCCCCGGCCAAAGAGTATGCCAACTCCTCCCTCCCATCTGAATCCGTTGGAATAGTTGCCCTCAACCTCTGTTTCCAGAAACTGGCGCCATCGGACTCCGGTTCTCCAGGCAAGTTTATTCCACCACCCTTCCATATTAAAATTCGATCTGCGTTCGATTCCGGCCCCAACCTGTATTCCATCCTTCTGGTGATACGCAGTATTTGTCAGTGAAATTCGACTCAAATCATGTTCAGAGCGCCAGAAGTTCCCCTCCATGACGGCCAGCCACCGTTGATTCAACCGGACTTCATACCCGATTCCGAATTGCCACGGCCAGAGAAGATTCGTAAATCTCGTCGTTTCCGGCTCCCCAACAAAATAATCATCTTCCCGGTTAACTAACAAGGATAAAGGTACTTCCGCTCTCAAACCGAGATTATCCCTCTCCCATATCAAGTTGCGATATGACACCCCTGCCACAACATTCTGTCCGTAGATATTTGTCGTGCTCAGCACCCGGCGGGACAAATACTCCCCGGTCAGGACTTCAAGAGTGCGACGTACCGTAATTTCGCCCATCAGGAAACTGACGGCGGCGCCAACTGAAAGATGCTCCGAGAGCCGCCAACCAAACCCGATAAAAGTACCTCCGACCCCTCCACTGCCCTGCTGTTGCAGCGAATACTCCAGCGTATCACCGGCAAGGTCCCCGGAGAGAGGTACCCGGGCATTTCGTGCAAAATCATAATCCACAATACTGTAGGGGGCAAAACCAAGGCCGATACCCAATGACTGCCCGATGGGAAAATGAAAATTAAACCCCGTAAAGCCAAAATAATCATTGGTCCCTCCCGCCGAGTTGACAGACCGACTGGAACTGATCTTCGTGGTGACGGCAGTTAATCTCGGCAGGTACCATCCTGCGGGATTGATGATGCTAATTTCATTAAAATCTGACACCGCGACCCCGGCAACCGCAAGGCCTTGAGTTCTGGCCGTCTGTGGCAGCACAATGTTCCCAACACCCACCCGGGAATAAATCGATTGCCCTTGCGCCGCCGGGAGCAGATTCAATCCGACGAAGACAACAAATAAAATAGGTAAATTTCGTACACTCATTTTTCTATTTCGCTGTACACAAGTTCTAAACGCACCCGGCTGGCATCAAAGGTCAGATATTGCACGCCCGCGCCTTCATTGGCGTAATAGAAGACCAGCGGGACATTCTCGGTCTCTTCACTCACAATATTTTGAATATAATTCCATAAAAACTGATCAGAAGAAGAACTGGCAACAACCAACGCCGAATCCGAGTCGGAAACAGTCTGGGTAATTAAAGAAGGAGTCTCTGGCAGCGATATCCCTTCCCCCTCCCCTCTCGCGATGTTAATGGTATGTTCGTTGCCGGCGGCGGAAGAGTGTTCCTGCATCAGAGGCACAACCAACCGCACAGAGTGGATATAACTGGTGGCCGGGAGCGTACTGAATATCTGCTCCCAGCGAATGGCGAACCGGCGAGCTTTTGCATTCTCCAGAATCACTCTGTTCTCGGTCGGTTCCGGTACGGAACCCCCGGTGATGACCCCATAATCCATCTGGGAACGCGAAGTATAGGTATGACCCGCAATCGATAATTCCAATAAGGGGGGATATTCGGCATCTCTGTTTGAAACGATGACCAGGGCCGAATCACCGGTGCTTTTAAGTAACAAACCATAATTCTCGTCACCGGCTCCGGTTGCCCACTCTCTCACCAATCCGGGGTCCAGTTCAAGCGTCAGAAAGGCATACTCCTCAGCCGAATCGAGTTCAGCCGGATAGATGGTAGTATCTATCGCCACATCTGCGATCTTTGAGGAATCAATCATATCGAGAGAGGAGCTTTCATCCCACTGGTCCAAATATTTATACACTGCAATGGAGGCCGAGGCATCGCCTTCACGAAAACTGGTCAGCACCGGCAGCCTCAGGTGCGCCTGCTCGAGATCCTCTACTTCCAGGGTATCTTCAAATAGAGAAAAATCGGTGAATTTCAGGAGGGAAAAGGCACGGTATTCCCGATAGTTCCCGATGGGATTTCCACCCAACTGTCCTCCATGGAGATCGGGCCTGCCCTGACTGATAGTGGGTATTGTATCCGACAAACTATGAAATTCGAAGATGCCGCTTAACAGATCGGTCCCCGGATCCACGGGTTGGTCTGTTTGGCAGCTGAAAAACACGCCCGTCACTCCGAAGAACAAAAGTGCGATAAATCCTCTAAGCAATCGCATAATCTTCATATATAAACATAAAAAAGCCAAACATCAAAGCATGTTTGACTTTTTCCCTTTTCATTCCCTACTCAACGCAGATCAGTCTGTATCTTTCAGTAAATTATTCAGAATATCTTCCATGTTCCCCGCAACCTGCTCCCATGTATTATCAGCGTCTCCGGCACAGGAAATCACATGGGGTTCCCGTGTTCGCTCAGAGAGTATCGTACTCAGGCGGCTATCCTGTTCAATTTCTTGCTCTACGTTCTCCCGTTCCGAATTCACGATAATCACCTCATCGGCCAGCGCGACTGCGAGATCCAGAAGGCGAGTCTCTTCAGAAATCTCCATATCGATATCGCCGGGCTCAATCTCTCCCAGCTGCAACGCCTCCGGAGAGAAGCGCAAGAGTTCATCCAGAGAATGCAACATCAGGACCGACTTACTGGGCGCAAAAAATTCTTCGTACGAAAAAAGTTTCTTATGCAATACCACTGCAAACGCCGCAGCCCAATCGTTGGCAATGATAACATCCGGCTGCCAGAATAATTTTTCCAGTGTCCGGAGTGCGATTTTCGAAAAGAGTCCGAATCGATCAACATTATTCTTCAATGGTCGACCGTTTTGTGCTTTGTATAACAAATGATTCACGTTGCCAAAATATTCCGGCAATTCCAGGAAGTATACCTGCACCTTGGTATCGGGAACAAAAGCCGATCGTACGTTCCCTGTGAAGATCTCATTCCGCCAGTGTGCTTCGATATCTCGTAAACGAATGACCTCCCGGAGCACATATTTACGCGAGGAAATAAACCCGTATTTCGGCATAATGAGCCGGATATCGTGGTCACGCTCCTTGAGTTCCCTGGACACGTGATTGACGAACCCAGCAAGTTGATACTGCTCTGCAAAGGGAGTGATTTCAGAAGCCAACAAATAAATCTTTAAAGCCATTGTAATTGATTTCTTACAGTTGCCGGAGATATTCGGTTGCCACACTTCTATATTCGCTATTGGGGTAGAAGTCCACCAACCGCTGGAATTCTTCTCTGGCTTTCTGCCGTTGCCCGAGATTCAAATAGCAGAGCCCCAATTTGAGCTGGGCATCAGCATCTTTATTGGAGTTTTTAAACGTAAATACCTTTTCGAATTCCACGATAGCTCGGTTGTAATTCTGCATTCCGTAATAGCATTCACCAATCCAATACTGGGCATTATCGGAGAGATCTCCATCCGGTCTGGCTTCAATGACCCGGATAAATTCCGGGATGGCCTGCTGATACGCCTTCTGGCGATAGAGTTCATATGCTTGCTGATAGCTACTTTTATATTCCGATTCGGAGAGAGCCCGTGCAGCGCCTCCCCGTTCCAGCGACCGGGTGGTACCCGGTGCGACAGTGATTCCTCCGCCCTCCGAACGACTCTCAATCTGGTCTAATCTGGTTAACATATCAAATCTGGTGCTATCGATAAAGTCCACCCGATCTTCCAGGAGTGCCAGACGGTCGTCCATCTGAAGGAGTTTATCCGCCAGTCCCTCCTGGCTTTCAATGTCAAATTCTCCCCCCTTCGTCCGGGCCAGTAATTTCTGGTTCGTCTCTTCTAATTCACTAATACTTTCGGCCAATTGGTCAACCTGCATCTCCAGAGAATCCAATCGCGACATTTTCTTTTCCGGAACAGCCCTCTGAATGCCCGCAGAACCACAATTCATCAATGAAAACGCCGCCCCCACCACAAAAAGAATTGTAAGGCTATAGCGGATTGTATTCATTTCCCCTCCGACAGTAGTATAACTTTATAAAAAGAAATATTTAATCTTTCGAATTTACTAATTTCCTTACGGAAATCAAATACCTAAATAGCAGTACAATCTATTCGATCCTTTCTGAGGTACTGTTGAGCATAACTCCAATCAGTAAAAAAGACATTATCAGGAAAGATCCCCCATAACTAAAGAAGGGGAGCGGTAATCCCGTAACCGGCATCAAGCCCGCTGTCATTGCAATATTTACAAAGATATGGAAAAAGAGCAGGGCTGCTCCGCCGATTAACACCAATCCGCTGAATTTTCCTTTCGCTTCCTGGGCCTGATAGATGAGGCGAAGGAGTAATATCATAAAGAGCAGCAATACACAGAACACGGCAAAAAAGCCTAATTCCTCTCCCACGACAGAAAAAATAAAGTCCGTATGCTGCTCGGGCAAAAATTTCAGGTGCGTCTGGGTACCTTGCCCCAGCCCCCGCCCCCACATCCCGCCGGAACCGATGGCGGTTTGCGACTGGAGCACCTGATACCCGGATCCCTGGGGATCGAGCGATAGATCAAACAGGGTCAGAATACGGGTCTGCTGATACGGTTTCAGGCTGTTCCACAGCAATGGGGTCACCAATCCGAGGGAGACATTCCCGATAAAATGGGAAATGCTCACCAACAGGGTCTGGCGGGAAAAATACAAGACCAGAAGAACCACCGCCATCCATATTGCAAACGTGGTGAATTGAAAGGCGGTGACGATAGAAATGACCGGCGCAATAATGGTGAAGAGATAAAACAGGGGGATATTTGCCCAGAACAACATCGGAATCAGGATGGCAATGTACACCATTGCAGTGCCCAAATCCGGCTGCCGGAAAACAAGCGCTGTTGGTATGAGTGTGAGAAGGAACGGAAGAATGAGCATTTTCGGATCTTTCACGTCCAACCGATAGGTGCTCAGGTATTTTGCCAGAGCCAGAATCAACCCCACCTTCATAAACTCCGACGGCTGGATTTGAAAAAAGCCGAACCGGATCCACCGCGAAGACCCTTCCCCGCTTTGTCCTATGAGTGTGATCAGGAGGGCGATAAACGCCAGTCCGTAGAAGATATAACTCCACTCATGGATGATTTTCTTCTCCAGAAAATACACGGTGAAGAGAATCGTCAGGCCGAGTATCCCCCAGAGGATTTGCTTGTGAAAATTGGTTCGCAGCTGGCTCCCTTCGCCCTGCGATGTCGCGCTGAAAAGGGCGATGAGACCAACACCAAACAGAAGAAGGACGATAATGAACGTAGGCCAGTCGAATTCCTCGAACTTTTTCTTCCACCATAACCTATTCACGCCCAAGATCCTCCGAAATCAGATGGTAGGGAGTGCGGGTTTGTCGGGTCTCCTTGAGTTGAAGATATCTATACAACACTTTTCCGGCTATTGGTGCGGCGACACCTCCTCCCGAACCTCCATTTTCTACCATCACTGATATGGACAGTACCTCTTCGCCCTCTTTCATTGTTCCGATAAACCAGGCATGATCCTCTCCATGCGGATTCTGCGCAGTCCCGGTTTTCCCGTACATTTCAACTCCCGGAAGTCGCGCAGCCCGCCCCGTACCCTGCTGCCCGTTGACCACCCGATGCATGCCTTCATTAATCAATTGGTAGGTGCTGGAATCGATCTCTGTCAGCTGCGTGACAGGATAATTCAGCTGACTCAACTGGCCTTCGTCGGTTTCGTATGCGACGCCGAAATGGGGCGTTGCCACCATACCGTTCATAGCCATGACTCCGGCATAATGAGCCATCTGCAGGGGAGTCACCAGGATGTTTCCCTGTCCGACAGTCATATTCAACAGGTGGCCCTCAGTCCAACCGCGTTTACCATACACCCGATCCATCCAGGCTTGATCCGGAATCAAACCTGACGCCTCTTCCGGAAGATCGATCCCGGTCTTGGTTCCGAACCCGAATAGTTTCGCATACTTTGCCCACTGCTCGATGCCCACTTTTCGAATCAGGTTGTAAAAATAGACATTACAGGATTGTTCTATCGCGTCCAGCATATCAACCCGTCCGTGCCCATACGGTTTCCAGCACTTAAAAGTCCGGCGCCCCAGCCGATAGGACCCCGGACAGGTTACGGCCCAGTCCGGCGAGACGATATCTTCTTCCAGGGCGGCAATCGCCGTAATTAATTTGAAAGTCGAACCCGGCGGATACGTGCCCCCGGCTGCTCGATTAAACAGGGGCCGAGTGGAATCAGCCTGTAATACACGCCAGTCCTCCACATCAATGGCGCCGGCAAAAATTGAAAGATCATAGGTGGGAGCACTGACAAAACTGAGTATCTCCCCGTTATCCGGCTTCAGCACCACCACTGCTCCCTGCAAGGTATCGAATAAGGACTCGGCGTACTGCTGGAGCTGAACATCCAGGCTGAGATACAGGTTATATCCCGGCTTCGGCTGAATCGGCTCCCGGTCCTCAACCGGGCCGATTTCCTGGCCGGTGGCATTCACCTGGACGTATTGGTATCCCTTCGTACCGCAGAGGATGGCTTCATATTCGCGTTCCAACCCATTCCATCCGATCAAGTCACCTAACTGGTACTTTTTAGTTCGGCGGAACCGCTCCAATTCCCCCTTATCGATTTCTCGGAGATACCCGAGGACATGGGCCAGACTTGCGTCACTGGCATAATAGCGAATAGGATCATTGGAGAGCATTATCCCCGGGAAATCCAGCCGATGTTCCTCCAGCCGGGAAATGGTCGAAAAATTCAGGCCACTGGCCAATCGTACCGGAATAAACGCGCCTCGATATCCCTCCTCCATTCGGCTCTGCAACTTCTGTTTCTCTACATCAAGATAAGTGCTCAACCTGGGCAGAACCTGGGGCGATTTTTTCACTTCCCAGGGAATAGCAGACAACATATAGGTAAATCGATTATCCACCAATAAGGTCCCATAACGATCGAAAATTAATCCACGCGGGCCCTGATGGGAGACTTCACGAATCCGGTTCGCATCCGCCTGGGAAATATATTTCTGGTGCTGGTGGATCTGTAAGGAGTAGAACCGGCCAATCAACACCAGGAAGATGATCACGATGACGCTGAGAAACGCCAGATATCTTCCGCGATCCACGATATTATCAGAGACAAACATACGCTGTCAGGCCTCCCGCAGCTGTAATGGCAACACAAAGAGCAGTACACTTCCTATCACGGTTGTGTATGCGAACGATGGCAAAATGAAATGCTGCATAAGCGCCCCGAATCTCAGGGGCGAAGCAGCATAATAAATGCCAAAATACAATACCTGATCAAACAAGATAAACAATGCAACCAGAAAATACAGAAATATCGGATTCATCACGTTAAATTTCCCGTGCAAAAATCCGGCACTAAATCCCAGGATGGACTTTATTAAGGATGATAAACCGATAAAGGCGCTTGCAGCGGTCATATCCTGCAGCAGGCCAAGCAGAAAGCCAAACACAATGCCGTAGACTTTGCCCTCCCGATATCCAATATACATTACCAATAACGTGATAAAATCAGGTTCAATGCCCAGGATGTTCATCCAATCCGCCAGAGTCAACTGGGCAAGCAGCGCAAGAAATCCTGTCCCGAGATATAAGGCCACCCGTTCCATCACAGATTCCCGGTATTTTGAGGTTGTTGCGTCACAATAAACACTTCCTCCAATCGATTGAAATCCACAAAAGAACGCACCTGAATCCGCTTGTGGTAGCCAGGCAAATCATTGGAGCTGCTGATGACTTCACCGACCACCAGCCCTTCCGGAAAGATATCACTGTATCCCGAGGTAATTACCGTATCACCAGGCTGAATATCCAGAGTTTTGGGCACATTTTGCATGGAACAGAGATCATCGTGCTCCCACACCAGAATTCCGGTTGCCCGGGTGCGCCTGGTTTTCACACTCAACCTGAAGTTCACATCTGTCAGCAGCTGCACCAGTGCCGAACGCTTCCCGACCCGAATGGTTTTCCCGACGACTCCATCTGCGACGACCACGGCACGATTCTCTGCAATGCCGTCGGACGTACCGGCATTCACCGTCACCGAGTTGACGATGGTGGAACCGCCGCGGTTAATAATCTTTGCAGGCTGGAGTGCCAGCCGGGATTGATTCTGGAAATTCAGCAGTTTCCGAAGCCGCTGATTCTCCAGGATAGCCTCATCTCGTTGCTGTACTTCCAGTGAAAGCTCAACAATACGCTGCTTTAACTGATGGTTCTCCGCTTCCAGATCTCCCAGACGACGGAACGCTAAGACGGGCTTTTGCAGGAAACTCATACCATCGACAATTTTTGCCTGAAGTGCCTGTACTTCCGCGGTATCATTCGAAAAAATAATGATAAAAGAGAACAGAATGGCCGCCAAGAGCAGAATATACTCGCGAAACTTGTAGAGTATATCATATACAGGGCTCACTGGCCATACTCAATCTTTAGTACTCTCACGAAAGCACGTCGGCATATTTGCCGATATTGTCCAGGACTTTTCCTGTTCCCCGAACTACGGAAAGCAGCGGCTCCTCTGCCACATTTGCCGGAAGATCAGCTTCCATTCGCAACCGCTGATCAAGTCCCTGCAGCAGAGCCCCCCCTCCCGCCAGAATGATTCCTCTGTCCAAAATGTCCGAACTCAACTCCGGAGGAGTTTGTTCCAATGCTTTCTTAATTGTATTCACTAAAATATCAATGGTATCTTTCAGGCATTCCCGGATTTCATCCGAAGGGACTTCAATGGTTTTCGGGATGCCGGTCACCAGATTCCGTCCCTTCACGGCAATAATCACTTCGTTCTCCAACGGGACCGCACACCCCACGGTCAGTTTAATATTTTCGGCAGTCCGCTCGCCAATCAGCAGGTTATGCTCCCGCTTGAAATGCTCGACAATCGCTTCATCCAGCTCATCCCCCGCCACCCGGATTGATTCTTTGGTGACAATCCCGTTTAACGCGATGACGGCGATTTCGGTCGTCCCTCCGCCGATATCGACAATCATGTTCCCCACGGGCTGGCTGATATCAATCCCAATCCCGATGGCGGCCGACACCGGTTCCTCAATGAGATAGACTTCCCGGGCATTGGACCGTTCTGCGGAATCTTTCACCGCCCGCCGTTCGACTTCGGTAATACCGGTCGGCACGCAGATGACCATCCGCGGCCGCGCTATTCGGGAAAGTTTCACCTTCCGGATAAATCCCTGGAGTAATCCATCGGTCATTTCAAAATCAGCAATGACCCCATCTTTCAGTGGCCGGATGACTTCGATATCCTGATGCGTTTTCCCCAGCATTTCTTTGGCTTCATTCCCAACCGCAATCACCTGGCCGGTGTGCTTCGATTTTGCCACGATCGAAGGCTCGTTAATCATAATTCCCCGGCCTTTGACATAGATCAATGTATTCGCAGTTCCTAAATCAATTGACAAATCCCCGGAAACCCAGGACGCCTTTGGAAACTTCATACCTCTTCCATTACCTCAATGCTTAAAATGTCGTTTTCCAGTAAACACCATAGCCACATTCATCTTATCAGCAGCAGCAATCACCTGTTCATCCCGAATCGATCCCCCTGGCTGAATCACGGACCGTACTCCGGCTTCCGCGGCCTCCTCAATGCCGTCAGGAAAGGGAAAAAAGGCATCCGAAGCCATGGAAGCCCCCTCCAGGGATAAGCCCGCCTCCCGGGCTTTTCGCACCCCGATCTTCACCGCATCCACCCGCGACATCTGGCCGGCCCCGACTCCCAATGCCTGCACAGCACTGGTAAACACGATAGCATTGGACCGGGTATGTTTCACTAACCGCCAACCCAGAGAAAAAGCCTGCTGCTCCTCCCTGGTTGGTTGACGTTGGGTCACTACCTTATACTCTATATTTTTTCCAATGATCGGATCACGCTCCTGCAGTAAGAACCCCGAGAGCGCCGGACGAATCTCATACCCGGGATCAACCAGATCATCCGGGCCACAGCGTAAGACCCGGAGGTTTTTCTTCGACTGGAATACCGCTAAAGCCTCGTCGGCATAATCAGGTGCAATGATACACTCCAGAAACGATTCGGTAAGTGCTTTGGCTGCAGGCTCAGTCACGGGGCGATTAAACCCGACGATGCCGCCGAAATAACTCAGCGGATCAGTCGTCACCGCGCGCCGATAGGCGGCTTCAGAACTCTCACCTAATGCAAAGCCGCATGGATTTGTGTGCTTGATAATGACACAGGCCGGCGCCTCGAATTCCCCAATAATCCGGAGCGCTGCATCCAGATCGAGTAAATTATTATAGGATAACGGTTTGCCCTGCACTTGCCGGTTCCGAATCCGGACTGGCTCGGCTTCCAACAACTCGTAATACGCCGCCCGCTGATGAGGATTCTCCCCGTACCGCAACGGCACCACTTTGCGAAGATTTACCGAATGCAGGTTTGTAAACCCGCTTTCGTCCTCCCCTTCAGCAGCCACCTGGCCGCTAAAATATTGTGCGATGCTCTGTTCGTATTCCATGGTATACGTGAAGGCCACCCGCGCAAACCGGACACGCAGATCATCCACCGTCCCTTCCTCAATGGCAGAGCAAACCACCGGATATTGCTGCGGCAGACACACCGGTAAAACGTGCTCATGATTCTTTGCTGCAGCCCGGAGCATAGACGGGCCGCCGATATCAATATTTTCCATCACCTCTGGCGCCGTTTTCTGTGGATCAGCCGCCGCATCCTGAAACGGGTAAAAGTTGACTATCACTGCTATCACCGGTTTTATTTCATGTTCCTCGAGCTGTGTCGTATGCTCCGCTTGATTCCTGTGTGCCAGAATACCCCCGAAAATACGTGGATGAAGAGTTTTGACACGACCGTCAAGAATTTCCGGAAAACTCGTGACCGCGGATACATCGGTTACCGGAATATTATAGTCCCGGAGATAGGCAGAAGTTCCTCCGGTCGAGTAAATTTCCGCTCCCCTGTCAAGAAAAGCAGATGCCACTTTTTCCACACCGGTTTTATCGTAGACACTAATCAATACCGCACCCGAAAAATCCATTACAGATCCCGTTCCTCTGGCGGGCCAGTAAAACAGGTTCGCAAACCATCTACCGCAACCCAATCGTTGCACAGCCATCCGACGACTTTTGGATACACCCGATGTTCATACTCCAGAACCCGCTCCGAAAGACTCTCCGGAGTATCATCATCCCTGACCCGGACCGGGTATTGATAGATAATCGGCCCGTGATCATAGATTTTATCGACAAAATGGACTGTCACACCAGTCCACTTGACCCCTCGTTCGATCACCGCTCTATGGACATTCATCCCATAATATCCCTTTCCGCCGAAGGACGGGAGGAGAGCAGGATGAATATTGACAATTTTATTCGGATAATTTTCAATCAGCGCCTCCGGAATTTTCTTCATATATCCGGCCAGCAGCACATAGTCCACCTGCTGTTCTCTCAATAGTGCCGTTATGTCCTCCACATATTCCTCCGGAGAATCGTATTGGGAATCGGTTTTGTGGAAGGCGGGAATCCGGGAGTTTCTTGCTTTATCCAGCACAGGTGCATCTTTATTATTGCTGATGACACAGGCAATTTCCCCAGGGATATCCCCGGATTGGATGCGCCGGTAAATGGCGTGAAAATTCGAACCTCGTCCCGAAGCAAAAACAGCAAACTGTGTGTGTGCCAATGAACTGGAGCTCTCTTACCTGTCAATATTCGAAATTTTACAGAGAAAAAACTTACATAAACAACGGCCTACAGTCAACTGATAGAATAGGATTTTCCAGGGTTCATATCCCGATCAACGCCTATTTCTTGAAGAACCACGGGAGCAATGTCCTGTATCGAGCGGATTTGTTCGGCCATCATTCGGGCATGTCTCCCCCAGAGGATGGTGGGCACAGGGTTCAGGGTATGCGTTTTTACAGAGAGATCCTCCAGGTTTCCATGATCGCTGGTCAGCATAACTGTTGATTCTCCGAGGTCGGCCGCCTGGAGAAGTTTCGTCATGAGGCCGGCAATCTGCCCTAACCGAACAACCGCCTCTGCCATGTCCTGCCTGTGCCCGCATCGGTCAGTAAGTATATATTCAAAAAAGACAAAGTCATATTTGTCCAGCATGTTTGCAAGTATCTGCCCGGTCTCTTCGGGTTCTCTTATTGGCACTGCGTATCCGTATCGGTGCATGAATTCGTTTGTTATATCGTGCGAGACGGCCGTTCCCTGCCGGAGATCATCGATGGTCAGGTAATCGATCCCGGCCGCCAGCCAGGCCCAGGTACTGACCGAATACCGGGTGTGTTTGCGGCGAAAATAGTCCGGATGGTAGGCATTCGCAAAAGTCGGAGTGGCGCCGGCTTCTTTGATTGTCTTGAGCAGACTTTGGTCGGTAATGAGTCTCCGCAGCTTCGTTGTGGGATACGCTGTGACATGCCGCCCTTCAATGGCTGCGGCGTTTACACCGGTGAGTATTGTCGTCTGCCCGGTCGCACTCTGAGGTAATCCGTCGATTCCCAATGTGGCATCAGTCGGAACGAGTATGCCTTCATGGAAATCATACTCGTGATTCCCGACAGGAAATGGTCTGTTGATAAATTCTGTTATCGGGTTGGCCTTGGTATCAGGTGGTGCAATACCGACGCCATCAAAGAACAGGAGCAAGATACCCATCGATTTTCACTGCCATCCCACGTCTTACGCTGCTTCGAAATGATGCTGCAGCACCCGGCCAATCAAATACTCGTTCTCATGGCGGAGTATTTTCACCGGGACAATCTCATTGATCACATCCGGGGCATGGTCGGTTCGGACCCGGGCATAATTTTCCGTCCATCCTTCCATGTAGGTGGCGCCGTCGCCTGGTTCGAAGAGGACTTCCTGTTCCGTGTCCACTTGCTCGGCGAGAAAGGCCCGCCGCTTGCGCTTGCTTAACTGGCGGAGTGCAAAACTGCGGCGCTGGTGGGTTTGCGGATCCACCTGATGATCCATGGAGGCCGCATCGGTGCCTGGTCGCCGGGAGTAGGTAAACACGTGAAGATACGAGATCGGCAGGCTGTCAATAAACTGGCAGGTCCGGGCGAAGTCCTCATCGGTTTCGTCCGGGAATCCCACCAGGACATCCGCTCCCAGTCCCAGGTCCGGGATGGATTCGGCTGCCTCCAGCACCACGCTTCGATATTTTTCGGTCAGGTACCTGCGCCGCATTTTCTTCAGGATTCTGTCGCTGCCGTTCTGAAGCGGCAGGTGTAAATGGCTGCAAATATTCTCCCGCTCCGCAATCAGCTGCAGCAGGTCCCGGCTGATACAATTCGGCTCAACCGAACTGAGCCGAATCCGGATCCGATTCGAAAGATCGGAGAGCTGGTCCACCACATCGATGAACCGGTTTCCATGGTCATCCTGATAGGTCCCGATGTTCACCCCGGTAAGCACAATTTCACGATACCCATTCTCGATGATTCCGCACGCTCGATCCAGTATCTCCGGAAGAGGAATGACTCGCCCTCCGCCCCGGATCTGCGGAATAATGCAGAAGGAACAGTTATAATCACAGCCGTCCTGGATTTTCATAAAAATCCGGGTCTTCCCTTCCATCTCCAGGGTCGGTACGCTTTCCATTCCTCTGGAATCCCCGGCTTCACAGGCAAGCATTATTTCAGGTACCGGATTCTTCTGCCAGACGGGTTCGCCCTTGGATTCATTGGAAAGCATGTCAATCAGCCGGAATTTTTCTTCCGCCCCCAGGATGAGGTCGACTCCGTCAATGGCGGCTATCTCCTCCGGCTTGTTCTCCGCATAACAACCCACCACGGCAATAAACGCGTGGGGTGACTTCCGATGAGCCTGCCGAATCGTCTTTCTGGCGCGGGAGTCTGCTTTGTGCGTTACCGTACAGGTATTAAGAACGTAGAGATCCGCCGGCTCACCGAATTCAACAATCTCATATCCGTATTGGTCGAACTCCTGGGCGATGGTGGCCGTCTCCGATTGATTGAGCATGCATCCGAAGGTGTAAAAGGCTACTCGCCTGACATTCGCTGACTGAAGGGTTGTTTCGTATTTCGGCACGATCTATGTCCTCCTGTTGATATTCATTTTACCCAAATTGAGCGATTTATTTCCATAAATCGCTCAATCGACAAAGAAAATG
>CAYPST010000044.1:0-31660 GCA_964413425.1 uncultured bacterium | reverse complement strand
TTAACGGCTTTTTCTCCAAGTGGATGGTCTACCAGGGGATTCTGGAGAAGGCGGCAACGGTCACCGAGGGATACCAGATCTGGCTGTTGATTTGCCTGATTCTGGCGGTCTTCGGGAGCGCGCTGACGCTGGCAAGTTTCATGAAATTCCTCCACGCCATCTATCTCGGAAAACGACCCGAACGATTGGATCATGTGAAGGAAGCTCCGGCGAACCAGTGGCTGTCCACCGGCGCCTTATCTGCGCTCTGTGTTCTGTTCGGGTTGTTTGCAGTGTCATTACCGCTTCGCCAGCTGATTTATCCGGCCATAACCGAGCATGGGTGGGCGGCTCCGGAATTCCTGGGGCTCTATGATCCCCAGCTGGTATTCATCCTGTTTGGCCTGGCCTTCCTGGCGGGGATTCTGATTTACTATTTCACCCGAAACGTCAGGTATGCGGAACAGTACCTGGGGGGAATGCCTGCCCTGGAGAAATTCCGCATCACCGGAACGGAATTCTATAACGAAATCCGGGATATGACTGTGCTGCGGAATATCTATGATGCGGCAGAGAAGAAATACTTTGACGTCTACGATGTGGGCTCGAAATCCACGTTTGCGATTTCCCGGTTGTTTCAGAAGGCGCATCCGGGGCAGCTGCAGCTGTATGTGCTCTACATCGTACTGGGATTCCTCATCTTTCTCTGGATAGGAGCGTAAAGATGTGCGGTGAAAGCCCAAAATTACCTGGGAGGACCGGGAAGAAGGAACGACCTACACAATTGATTCGATTACACGGTTCAGGGAGGATATGATGCCCGTCGAAACCTGGTTAATATGTATTCTGATATTTATGATAGTGGGTTCCATTGTGGCGCTGGAACTCAGGGATATCCTGTCGGCCATTATTTCCATTGGCATTGTCGGGCTGGGCGTCTCTACGGCATTCCTGTTTTTACAGGCGCCGGACCTGGCTATTGTCCAGTTTTTGTTCGAAATCTTTGCCATGATCATTCTGCTCAATGCATTCGTCAAGAAAGAGTATCACCAGAGTGAGCCTTCGGGAATCGGGTCGGTTCTCACTGTGGTGACGGTGGCGGCGCTGATTATTATTTTTGTCATCAGTATTCCGATCTTTGAGATGCTTCCGCCGTTCGGAGAACCGCTGCTAACGACTGCGGAACGGTATCTGGAGCATGGTACCGATGACACAGGCGCGGCGAACCTGGTTGCCTCGGTGATCCTGGATTACCGGGCCCACGATACGTTGGGAGAGGTGACTGTGCTGTTCACCGCAATTCTGGGATGCTTTACCGTTTTAAGGGTCGTCAGGCGTCCGGACAAGCAGGAAGGAGCTGAAGCGCATGGAGAATAAACAGGGCATGAGCCTGATAGTGAAAACCGTGACCAGAATCAGCGTCTGGATTATTATCCTGTATGGCATTTACATCATTACCCACGGCCATTTAACTCCCGGCGGCGGGTTCGGCGGCGGCGTGATCATCGCACTGGCGCTGCTGAATGTCCTGCTGGCGTACGGACGCGAGTTCACAGGGAACTGGCTGAATATCAAGTTCCTCCATGGATTGGAAGCAGCGAGCGTGACGGCATTTCTGGTGGTGGGGATTCTGGGAATCCTTATTGGTGGAGCTTTTCTTGCGAATTTCATCAGCCATGGCCAGTTGTTTCATCTGGTGAGTGCCGGTACCATTCCCGTGCTCAATATTGTCATTGGAGTGAAGGTTGCCATGTCCCTGTTTCTGGTTATCTGGGTGATTGCAGCCATTCAACTAAAGGAAGGAGAAGAAGTATGACCGTCTATCTCCTCTGTTTTGTGTTATTTCTGGTCGGTTTATACGGTGTGTTAACCAAGCGGGATCTGGTGAAAATTATTCTTTCCCTGGCAATCATGGCCTATGCGACCCACCTCTTCTTTATCTTATTTGCCTATCGCAGTGAAGCGCTCTATCCCATACTCACGGAAGGAGCTGAAAAACTCCCCATGGTAGATCCTCTTCCGCAGGCCTTGGTGCTGACCGCCATCGTCATTGAGCTGGGGACCACAGCGCTATTGGTGGCACTGGCGATTCGATTGTACCAGAAATATCACACCTTCGATATCACCAAGATAAGGAGGTTGTCGGGATGATCCTCCCATATTTCATTATCGTACCGTTACTGGCCGCATTTCTCATTACGCTCATTGCCGGCAAAAAGGATAACTGGGGCATCGGAATCTCAGTGCTGACTGCCGTCATTTTAACCGGGCTGTCTATTGTTACCTTTGTTCTGTCCCGGCATGAGACGCTGGTCTATCAGATGGGCGGATGGAGCCTTCCGTTCGGGATTGTGCTGGTGCAGGATGCGCTTACTTCATACATGCTGATTATGGTGAACCTGATTGCACTGACATCACTGCTGTATTCTGTGCAGTACATCCGGAATCTTTCCATGGACTGGAAGTACTACGCGCTGTTTATGCTCCTGCTCACCGGCATGAACGGGGTGATACTCACCGGAGATATCTTCAACCTGTTTGTGTTCATGGAAATTGCGCTGCTCTCGGCGTTTGCACTGGTGGCCTACGGCGGCAGAGCGGAGGAGTATGAGGCGGCGTTCAAGTATGCGGTAATGGGGGCTGTGTCGTCCACCATTATCCTGGTGGCAATCACGGTGACCTACAGCGCTACCTCCACACTAACCATGGCAAACATTGCTGATGTCCTGTCTCAGAAAGACCCAAAACTCCTGAACTGGCTGGGCGGATTATTCCTGGTCGGATTCGGGCTGAAAGCGGCCATGATGCCGTTCCATGCCTGGCTCCCGGATGCCCATTCCTCAGCACCGACGCCGATCTCCTCCATGCTGTCGGGTGTGCTCATTAAAGCCCTGGGAATCTACGTGCTGGTCCGGCTCTTCTTTAACGTGTTGGGTGCGCCTGCCATGTTCATGAAGCTCCTGATGATCCTGGGAACCATCTCCATTATTATTGGGGTCTTTCTGGCCATCGGGCAGTGGGACTTCAAACGCCTGCTGGCCTATCACAGCATCAGCCAGATTGGGTACATTCTGCTCGGCCTGGGGATTGCCACGCCGCTGGGTATTCTGGGCGGGGTGTTCCATCTGCTGAACCACGCCTTGTTTAAATCATTACTGTTTTATAATGCCGGCGCCGTGGAGATGTCGTTGGGCACAAGAGATTTGCGGCAGATGGGCGATCTCCGGAAGCTGCTCCCGGTCACGTCCAACACTTCGATGGTGGCCTCGCTTTCCATCGCCGGGATTCCACCGTTCAACGGTTTCTTCAGCAAACTGATCATCATTATTGCCGCTGTCCAGGCCGGATTTCCCATCTATGCACTGCTGGCTGTCGTGGGAAGTTTGCTCACCCTGGCGTCGTTCATGAAGGTGCAGCGATATGGTTTCCGGGGAGAAACTGCCGTCAATCAGGCGAGTGTCAAGGTGGGACATCTGATGAACTCGGCAATGATCACTCTGGGAGTGCTCTGTCTGCTCACCAGCTTCATGGTGATCCCGGGACTCCAGGAGCTGACATTGGACCCGGTGATTTCCGTCATCGCAGATAAAACCGAATATATTCAGGCAGTGATGGGGAGGTAAGCATGCAGACGAAAACCCGCAGTCGAATCTATGTTTTTGTATTGTCGTTTCTGGTCTGGGCCGCACTCACCACCATCCGGGGGATTCAGGAAGTGATTGCCGGCCTGATTTTCGCTGCCCTGGTCAGCCTGATTGCCGGGCATTTCCTGATTACCACCGAGAAACAGAAGCATGTCTTTCACCGGGCGTATTCGGCGGTGCTGTACTTTTTTAAATTCCTCTGGGAGATGGTGAAAGCGAACATTCATGTGGCCTATCTGGTGGTGCATCCGAAAGTGCCGGTGAAGCCGGGAATAGTGAAGGTGCGAACGGAGTTAACCAAGGATTCCGCTATCACGGTGTTGTCGAACTCCATCACTCTCACTCCAGGCACCCTGACAGTGGATGTCGATCCGAAAGGACACTATCTTTATGTCCACTGGATCACTATTCTCTCGGAAGATATTGAAACCAACACACAAGCGGTGGCAGGACGATTTGAAGGGAGACTGAAGGAGGTATTTGAATGAGACTCCTGCGATGGATTATCGGATTGATTATCATAGTAGCGTTCTTCTATTTCAACTTTTTCATCTATGAAGGCGATCTCCTGATCAAAATAATCAACGTGAGCTTGTTCTGTGCGTTATTTGTTCTGGTGCGGGTGATTTTCGGGCCTTCTCCCGCAGACCGGATTGTGGCAGTCGACATCCTCGGAATTTTAATTATCGGGATGCTGGCGCTGGTCGGGCTGTACTTTGAGCAGGATTTTTTCATGGATGTGGCATTAATCTGGGCGCTGTTGAGTTTCGTTGCGTCGCTGGCATTTGCCAAAGTTCTGGAAGGGAGGCGTCTGGATGAATAGTGTAATTGATATCATTGGCATGGTATTCATATTCGTCGGTATTGCGTTCGATTTCTTCGGTGCGCTGGGATTGGTCCGGCTGCCGGATATCTACAACCGGCTGCAGGCGGCGACAAAATGCGTGACCTTCGGGTCCGCAGGGATTCTGTTCGGGGTCTTTCTCATCCAGGGATTTACCAGTTTCGGATTCAAGGCCCTGCTGGGCATCGCCTTTATATTTCTGACTGCTCCGGTGGCCGCCCATGTGATTTCCCGGGCGGCGCACCGCAGTGGCATACCACTGGCGGAGGAAACCACAGTCGACCAATATCAGGAAGATCACGAGCTGAAGGAGGAGTAAGCATGTATCTCCCGAAACTACGCGAGGTCCGGGAAGCATTAACCTCATTTTTCACACCGGCATACACCACCAAGTTTCCACAGATCCCATATACGCCTCCAGAGGAGTTCAGGGGATTTCCGGAATACCACGAAGAACACTGCGTGGGCTGCGGAACTTGCGCCCAGGTGTGTCCCACCAGCGCCATTGAAGTGATTGATGATACAACGAACAGGATCCGCAGGCTGCAGGTGGATTACGCCTCCTGTATTCACTGCGGTCAGTGCAATGAACACTGTATTACCGGTGAAGGCATTACACCAACCGCCAAATATTCTCTCCCGGTGATGGATAAGCGCGCCCCGGAGATCTTCGAGACCGTGGAGAAGGAACTGGCGATCTGCGATTACTGCGGAGAGGTGATCGCCTGCTGGGACCATCTGGACTGGATTAAGGAACGGCTGGGGGCCAAAGCCTATGCTCATCCGAATCTTTTATTAAGCGCCCAGCGGCATCACACCGAATTAGCCCCGTCACGGCCCAAAGACAGAGTTCGCCGGGAGGATTACGGCAAGCTCCTGTGCCCCAAGTGCCGCAGGCGGGTGGTGATGGAGGATGAGTTTTGAAGGACAGTAGGCAGTTACCAGTAGGCAGTTGGCAGTCGGCAGTCGGCAGTAGGTAATAGAACGAGGGAGACCGGAGACCAGACAAAAGCAGGAGGCAATTAGCAGTCCGCAGAAAATGCAATGATAGAGTGTTCGTACTAAGATCTTTGATAGGTAGATGATTTGACTTTATTGCCGAATGTGTTTGAATTGAAATGCGATATGTACATAATAAAGTCATGCTTCTCACTTCTGCCTTTTCACTATCGAGGACTAAGCACCGCCTATTGACAATGAACAACTGACAACTAACAATTGACTATTAACAGTTGACCAGCAACCATGCCCGCCTCACAACCCGTCAATACTCTCCAGGACCTGATCGATGGCCTCGGCGAGTGTGAAGCCGACCAGTTAGTGTTCGTCGGTTTGGGGAATCGGGATCGGGGCGACGATGCGGCCGGACTGGTGTTGCTTTCACAATTACAGGAGGTCCCCGATCTGGCCGGTGCGCATTTCATCAATGCCGGCAGAACCCCGGAGAACTACCTGCAGCATCTTCTTAATCTGCAGCCGGAGTTGGTGATATTCCTCGACGCCGTCCGGTGGGGTGGCGAGCCGGGGGAAGTAACCTGGTTGTCTCCGGCGCAGATTGAGACCGCCGGAATGAGCACCCACACTTATTCTATCCGGATGATTGAGCAGTACCTGCAAGCTCAGCGGCCGATGGAGGTGAAATACCTGGGGATTCAACCTGTCTCCACCGGATTGGGTGAACCGATCTCCGACGAAGTTTCCAGCCGTATCCAGGACCTGCTATGTACTCCGGAAAGATGAAAGGAGCATACCGGTTTTCCGAGAACCTGCTTCCTCCTGACAAGTGGTTAATATCCCTCCGATTTTCATACGGTCTGATATCGATTATGTGAAAAATGAGCGAGCAGGTGAAATCCAATCCGATCATCAGGCAATGTCCTGAGTGCAGTATTGTAGTATCTCACTTCCCTCCAACCACATTCTGATTGTCTGCATGCGAAATCGATTCCGGATTTGCAGGGATGATCTGTAATAATGTGGTTAAAATTGGGAGATATGAGGTATTAATTTCTTAGGAATAAGAAAATTTGATTCGTCTTCTGGATGTGCCCTCCCCGGGAAAAGTCAGGTCATCATGGAGTTAATGTTCCTGTCCGTAATTTCTAAGTATGTTGAGAATGCAAGCTGAATGTTGAATCCGGTGCTGATATTTTTTACAACAAGGAGGTAGACTTGTATAATTTTTGCATTGTACCTTTGTAATTATTCGTCATTTTGAGTAAATGATGAGAAAAGCCTGTTTGCAGAAAAGGTAAGTTGTTACCGAAAGGGGGATATATGAGTATGTTTCGAAAGAGTACAGCCCATGTTTTTGGGTGGTTCATGCAGCGTATCAGCGCACTCTTTCTGGTGATTGGGATGCTGGTGCATTTCTGGGTACTGCATTATTTCATTGAGAAGCCAATCACCTTCGAGAAAGTGGTGGCGCGGCTCACATCGCCGGGATGGATCCTCTTCGACAGTCTGCTCCTGCTTGCGGTTATCTATCACGGTTTGAACGGCGTCTGGAACATCCTGGTGGATTATAATCCCACCGGGGTGCTGAGAAAAGCGTATGGCTGGATTCTCTTCCTGATCGGCCTGGCCACTTTTGTTTGGGGCATGGCAACGTTAATCCCCTTTACGGCACCGGTGTAAGGAGGTCTCTATGGAAAAGATCAGCTCATTAACTGAGATCAAATTGAATTTCAACTGGGGAATGATTGCGTTCGTCTTACATCGCATCACCGGTATCGCGCTGACGATTTACCTCTTTCTGCATATTTACACGTTAAGCGCGGTGCGGGAGGGGGCAGTAGCCTTTAATCATTCTCTGGACAAATGGGATAATCTTGTCGGACATATTTTTGAATACCTGTTACTCCTGGCGGTGGCATTTCACCTGTTCAACGGTCTTCGGGTTACGTTTGTGGATTTTCTGCGCTTTACCAGACAGCAGAAGCGATTACTGGCCTGGGCGATTGTGCTCACCGTGATTGTGGCAGTAATCAGTCTGACCATCTTTATTCCGGAACTCACCATTTAGGACTGGCAGGGAGATATAGTTATGCGATATCATCAGGTCGTAGTGGTCGGCGGCGGACTGGCCGGCCTGCGGGCCGCGCTGGAACTCAACAAGCAGAATGTGAAAGTGGCGGTCGTGTCCAAAGTGCATCCCCTGCGGTCACATTCTGTCGAAGCGCAGGGGGGTATTAATGCCCCCCTGGGAAATCATCCCCGGGGAGCACACGATTCACCTGAATTACATGCGTTTGATACAGTGAAAGGGAGCGATTACCTGGCCGATCAGCAGGCCGCCCTGCGATTGACTCAGGAGGCCGCCATGCGGATTCGGGAGATGGAGCACTGGGGTGTTCCGTTCAGTCGAACCACCGAGGGAACAATCGCCCAGCGGCCCTTCGGCGGTGCCGGCTTTCCCCGGACCTGTTTCGCCGCGGATAAGACCGGGCAAGTGCTGCTCCATACCCTATATGAACAATGCCTCCGGTACGAAGAGGCCTCGGAGCGCGGGGAAATGGTGATTTACGATGAGCAGGTGGTGACGGCCCTGATCATCGAAGATGAGGTTTGCCGGGGAGTAGTGGCCTGGAATTTCAAGACGGGCGAGATCGATGTGATCCGTTCCGAAGCGGTGATCTTTGCCACGGGCGGCACGGGTCGCATCTTTGGAAAAACCACCAATGCCTTGATTTCCACCGGACTCGCCATGGCGATTCCCTATTGGGCCGGGGTGCCGATCAAGGACTATGAGTTTGTTCAGTTTCATCCGACAACCCTGTTCGGGACCAACATCCTCATGACGGAAGGGGCCAGGGGGGAAGGCGGATACCTGCTCAATAATCAGGGCGAGCGATTCCTGGCCAATTACGATGATTCCCGGAAAGCCATGGAAGTAGCTCCCAGGGATATCGTGGCCCGGAACATGACCACGGAAATTCTGGAGGGCCGGGGCTTCGAAAACGAATACTTGCACCTGGATTTACGCCATCTCGGCCGGGATAAAATAATGGAGCGTTTGCCGGGAATTCGTGATCTGGCCATGAAGTTCGTGGGCGTCGATCCCATTGAAGCCCCGGTGCCGGTGCAGCCGGGGATGCATTATACTATGGGCGGGATTGATGTCAACAGCAGGGGCGCGTCCGGAGTACCGGGATTCTACGCAGCCGGCGAATGCGCCTGTGTAAGTGTGCACGGCGCGAACCGCCTGGGCGGGAATTCCATGCTGGAAACGATCGTCTACGGCGCCATTGCAGGAGGAGCAGCTGCGGAATATGTCCTGGAAGGCGGCACCGGGAATCCACCTCCGGAATCCGTGTATGAAGACCACCGAAGACAGGAAGAGGACCGGTTAACCGGGATGTTCAACGGTGCCGGTGAAGAAAATCCTGCGGACATCAAGCAAGCCCTGAATGACACCATGAATGACAACTGCTGGATCTTTCGTGATGAAGAGCGGTTGAATCAGGGAATTACCGACGTCGAGGAGCTGCTGGAGCGCTATAAGAAAATCACCTTAAACAGTAGCGGGCTGCGGGTGAATTTCGATTTGCTCTGGGCGCTGGAGCTGGGCGGAAACCTGGCCATGGCGGAGGTGATGCTGAAAGGCGCCCGGAATCGACAGGAAAGCCGGGGCTCGCAGTTCCGGACAGATTACCCCACCCGGGACGATGAGCACTGGCTGAAACATACCCTCGCAACCTACACAGAAACCGGTCCGGAATTCTCTTACAGTGAAGTGGATCTGAGCATCTGGGAACCGAAAGAACGCAAATATTAAAGCGCAGGAGTCTAAATATGAGTGAGGTGAAATTCAAGGTCTTCCGATTCGATCCCGAGTCAGATAAACGACATCGATTTGAAGAGTATGCCGTGCCGGCGAACTCTGGTATGACGGTGCTGGATGGCCTCTATTTCATCCAGGAGCACATTGATGGATCGCTGGCCTTTCGCTCCTCCTGTCGTGCCGGGGTTTGTGGATCCTGTGCCATGCATATTAACGGCACGTACCGGCTGGCCTGTGAGACGCAGGTGAAGGATCTCGGTTCAACGATTAAAGTGCGGCCGTTGGCACATTTGCCGGTCATGAAGGATCTGTTCGTGGACATGGATCCGTTCTGGGAGAAGTTTAAGCAGATCAAACCGTACCTCATTCCGGGGGATGAACCGGGGGAGAAGGAGCGTCTGCAAACGCCGGATGAGCGTGCCCGCCTGGATGTCATCATCGATTGCATTCTGTGCGCCGCATGCTATGGCAGCTGTACCATCAATAACTATGATGAGGAGTATCTGGGACCGGCGGCTTTGCTGAAAGCCCAGCGGTTTTTCAGTGATACCAGAGATAGTGCCGACGAGGAACGCCTGGATCTGGTGGACGGCGATCACGGTGCCTGGCGATGCCATACGATCTTTAACTGCCAGCGGGTCTGTCCCAAAGATATCGACATCACCGGATCAATCGGTGTGTTAAAGCGGCATCTCATGGCCAGACGATTGAGCCCTTCGCTGAAAAAGCCGTAGCACAAGACAGGGAGGAGATGACAGGCGCTAAGAAGAGCCATCGATGGTGCCGTGGCTCGAACAGTTAGCTCTCCGGATCAACATTCGGTTTATCCGATCACGGTCTGGTAAAATCTGCCGCAGGGGAGTCCTTAGAAGGATGGCCCTCTTATCATAGCCACCTCCGCCACCGTATCCAAAACTCCGTTCATCCCAGGGCAACCATTTTCTTCACGAATATCTGTTATATGTGTGTCCGCCTTTCAAGAATGACTTTGCCCGATTTTTTTTCTATGTTATAAGCCAACCATGAAGTTCATCGATTACGTAGAAATAACGGTAAAAGGCGGTCACGGCGGCATGGGCTGCGTGAGCTTTCGCCGGGAGAAGTATGTGCCCAGGGGAGGTCCGGATGGTGGCGACGGCGGACGGGGCGGAGCGGTGATCCTGCAGGTGAATCCCCACCTGCAGACACTGCAGGATATCCGGTACCACGCCAGGTACAAGGCGCCTGACGGAAAACACGGGGACAGTGCCAACAAGACCGGTGCCAGCGGCGATGATGTGATCCTGCAGGTGCCCGCCGGTACCGTGGTTCGTGACAGGGAGACGGGAGAGGTGCTGGCGGACCTTCAGGAGGAGCACGAATCCGTCGTAGTGGCCCGGGGTGGCGATGGAGGGAAGGGCAACACCCGGTTTAAAACCTCTACCAATCAGGCACCCAGGAAGGCCACTCCGGGATTTCCCGGGGAAGAGCGGGAGATATCTCTGGAATTGAAATTACTGGCGGACGTCGGATTGGTCGGGTATCCCAATGCCGGGAAGTCGACACTTATTTCCAGGGTCTCTGCGGCGAAGCCGAAAATTGCGGACTATCCGTTCACCACTCTGACGCCGAATCTGGGTGTGGTGAAGTACGGCGATTTTCGGTCTTTCGTGATGGCGGATATCCCGGGATTAATCGAGGGGGCGCATGAAGGGAAAGGACTGGGAGACCAGTTTCTGCGGCATATTGAGCGAACACAGGTGCTGCTCTTTATGATTGACGTGAATACAGACGATATTATCCAGGCTTATGGGAATCTGAACAGAGAGCTGGAAGAATATAACCCCTTCCTGGCCAAAAAACCCAGATTCCTGGTGATTTCGAAAATGGATACCGTCCGGGAGCCACCCCGCCTGGGTAATCTCCCCGGGGAAATCATGGATGTCCTTCACATTTCCGCGGTCAGCGGCCAGGGACTGGATACCTTACGACATCGAGTCGGGCAGACTCTGGATAATATGAGGGAGAAAGTCCTTGACAGTTGATCTGACCATAGAAGAACTCAGTGCAATTTATGCCTTGGCGGGTGTGCCTGGCATTGGCGCGCAGCGAATGCGGGCGTTGTTGAAGAAGTATACCTCGGCACAAGTGGTGTTCTCCAGTCCGGCAGAAGATCTCATGAATTCGGGGGTCATCCGTGGGGAACTTGCCAGAACCATTCTCCAATCGTCGGTGACAGAAGAACACCAAGAGAAAGCTCGCCGGATAAAGGCCAAGGAAATCACGGTGCTCCATTTCCTGAACTACAATTATCCGGGCCGGTTAAAGGAAATTCCGGATCCCCCTGTACTGTTGTATCTGGCAGGTGATATCACCGGGGACGATGAACAGGCCATTGCAATCGTTGGCACTCGTGCCAGCAGCGGATATGGCCATCGGGTCACCCGGGAGCTCACCGGTGAACTGGTCCGAAACGGATTTACCATTGTGAGTGGTCTGGCCCGGGGCATCGATACCCAGGCCCATCAATCTGCCTTGAAAGCAGGGGGACGAACCATTGCCGTGCTGGGGAGCGGGATCGACAAGATCTATCCCCAGGAAAACACCGGGCTGGCCAGGGAGATTGCCCAACGCGGGGGAGTGTGTACGGAATACTATCTGGGCACGCCACCGGATGCCGGCAATTTCCCGGAGCGCAACCGGATTATCAGCGGGTTGTCCCTGGGAACGTTGGTGATTGAAGCCGGACATAAGAGCGGAGCACTCCTGACCGCGTTCACTGCACTGGAACAGAACCGGGAAGTTTTTGCCGTGCCCGGACCCGTTGACAGCCGCCGGAGTATCGGCGCGAATCGATTGATCAAGCACGGAGCGAAACTGGTGCAAACCGTGGATGATGTCCTGGATGAGTTATCCGGCCAGTTACAGTTTATGCATCACCAAACCCGGCCGGAGAAAGATCCGGACCTGACAGCAGAAGAGCGCGAAATCTATGAATTACTTTCGGAGGAACCCATTCACGTTGATGATCTGGCCGGAAGAATTGGTGAACCGATCCCGGACATTCTCTCCCGGTTACTGAATATGGAGCTGCGTTCGATTGTCACTCAACTCCCCGGGAAACAGTTCGTGCGGAATAAAGGCTAACCATGGGATACTGCCGGGGTTTTGTATCTCTTACAGCCCTGTTGAACAATAGGGAAATAGCTGTTATTTTCTCTTTCTCACCGGAAATCCACGGGGAAAAGGGTCTCTAATCGTTTCATCTGGGCCTCCGGTATTTCCAGCTCCACTGCCTGAATATTCTCTTCCACCTGAGAAGGCCTGCTGGCGCCGATGATGACACTGCTCATCGCCTTTTGGCGCAGCAGCCAGGCAAGCGACAGGACCGCAGGGGTAGTATTGAGGTTGTCGGCTAATGCCACAAGCTGCCTGGACTTTCGGATATTTTCTTTGGTCAACCAGCGCCGGACGAAGTAGCTGATATTATCTTTGGCTGCCCGGGAATCCTCGGGAATTTCTCCGCTGGCATATTTGCCGGTGAGCAAGCCCTCTGCCAACGGACTGAACGCAACAATACCCAATCCCAGTTCTTCGCAGGCGTCCTGCACACCGTTCGTTTCAATATCCCGTGCCAGCAGATTATAGCGGGGTTGGTTGGATACCGGACGGTATCCGTTTATCTCATCGGCAATCCGGCATGCTTCGTGAATTTGGCTCTCACTCCACATACTTACTCCCCAGTAAAAGATCAGTCCCTGGGAGACCAGGTCACTCATGGCCCGAACCGTTTCCTCCAGCGGCGTGTTCTCATCGTATCGGTGGCATTGGTATAAGTCGAGATAGTCCATGTCCAACGCCCGTAACGAGGCTTCCATCCCCTCGAAGATGTGTTTCCGGGAAAGCCCCTGGTCATTGGGACCTTCTCCAATGGGAAAATACACTTTGCTGGCGATAAAGAGATCGCTGCGTGGAACCTGTCCCAGTGCCTGGCCTAATACCCGTTCGGCCTGATGCATATTGTAGACGTCGGCGGTATCGAAAAAGGTAATCCCGTTGTTATACGCGGTCAGGATGGTTTCCCCGGCAGTCCCATCATCGACACTGTGACCGTATGTCAGCCAGCTTCCCAGCGCAACTTCCGAGATCTGCACGCCGGAATTACCTAAATATCTGTATTGCATACCCTGCTCCATACGATTATTTTTATCGAAGATGATAGTATAACGATCAGAATATTAAACATCTATGGAGAACAGCCGATAATGTAGGAAACATCGACATATTCGGCAGGGTAGGAACATTTTGCTTTTGCGTATGGAAGGAACTGATTATAATTATTGAGAGTGTTTAGAAAACAGTAAGTCTCTACAAAATGGTGCGCCCGGCTTCCATGGATGATATACCGGACATATTTCCCAAAGATTTTTCGGGAGCCAGGAGACAATTGGCCATGTGTGCTTTGCGTCCTTTGCGATCTTCGCGAACTTTGTCCCGTCGTCAAGGGATCTCTTCGAGACGTTTTCTAAACAGACTCAATTATTCCACATTCTTGATTTCGCTCACATATAATCGTTGACGGATTCGTTAGATTTCAGTAAAGAAAGTGGGCTTGATCTTTTGCCCATGAGACACAACAGGAATTATAGCTGGAAGAAAAGGAGGTACAAGGATGAGTAAATCAGGTCGTATTCTTGCCATGGTGTTAGGACTTGTGTTGCTTACGAGTCTGAGTCTGCAACAGTGTGCTTCATCACGTTCGGGCAGCACCGAAGCCAGTAACCTGCCTGACGCACCGGAGTGGTTTCTGGTGCAACCTCAGGCAGAAGATGCCCTCTATGGAGTAGGCATGGCGAAGAAACAGAATCCTTCGCTGGCACGAAATGCTGCCATAGCCCGGGCCAGAGACGACGTGGCAGGCCAGGTCAATATTAAAGTTTCCTCCATGTTGAAAGATTTCATGCAGGAATCTGGTGTCGGCGAAAATGCCCAGGCTTTGGAATTCACCCAGAGTGTGACGAAACAGGTAGCGGATATCTCATTACAGGGATGCAAGGTGAAAGAAGTCTATCCGGGAAGAGACGGGACATTTTATGCACTGGTGGAATATCCACTGGCATCACTGCGCCAGTCCACATTGAGTGAGGCCCAGAAACAGGAAGCGCTCTACAACGAATTCAAAGCGCAGCAAGGATTCGAGGCGCTTGAGAAAGAGGTTGAAAAGTTAAAGTAGAACCGTAGAAAAATTGGACGGGGGATAATGGGGAAGGTGTGGGTCGGTATATACGTACCATAGGGATACTTAGCCTGATTTTGATCGTCTCCGGGCAATCAGTAGGACAGCCACGACCACAATGGCTGTATACGCCTCCCCAAAACCCCGATCTTCTTTATGGTGTCGGAATTTCACCTCTGTTCCGGGCAGATTCGCTCACCTATCGAAACGCACGCCTGAATGCAATCGAAGAGTTAACCGAACAGTATCGGGTCAAAATTATCTCCAAGCGTGTTGAGAAACGCTTTGGCGGAAGATCACTTTCTTATGGATATACCATAGAAGTGATTGATTCCGTGTATTATCGGCGGTGTTACCGGAATGCCAGAGCTCTCGATAGCATCCAAACCCGGGATTATGCCTATATTCTTATGGCGGTAGACAGTGATCTTTCCCCGCCTGGTGAGGATATGATTTTGCCCGGAATCTCCGGGGAGTACCAGTCTTCTGAAATCCCCGGTTGGGTCCGGCAATTACCGCACCGCGCAGGTTTTCTCTATGGAATAGGAATCAGTCCGAGATATAGGGATGAAGATGATTCCTGGAACAATTCCGCAAAACAGGCCAGAAGGGAGATTGCGCTGACCCTCTGGGCACGCAGAGCTTATCTGGAGAATGAAAATGTCTCCGGACGGGGAACATTTTATCAAAAATGGTCGGAAGCGCAGACTGATCTTGTTTTGGAACGCAACAGAATCATAGCCCGGTGGCATGATGTCAAGCGGCAGCTGTTTTATACCCTGATTGAATATCCCCTCCGGGATTTACAGGAATAAACGGCGAAGAACGATTAGTGGATATTTCTTTTTTCTATCGCTTTTCCGTGCCATGGTCAATTCAGCCCAGCAGAAAATCTCTGATATCTCCTGTTGAATAACTGCTGTCCCGGACTCAGTTCTTTTGATCGAAAATCTTTTCACCCACAGTTATTAACACGTCCACTGTGTAACAGTAGTAAAATTAATATCATTCCGTAGTTAGCTTCTGAGAGTAGTGTATGAGATATGAAACAGCTTTGCGGCACACAAACAGTTTCATAGATTGCAGAGGATAGCAAATTATAACCATAATAATATCAGAAACTTAAGTGCATATAACAGCCGTGGAAAATCTTCTGGGATAAAGTGAATTTGCCTGCATCGAATACCGGGGTGTTCTTCCGCTAATACCTTGATGTTGTTAGGTTTAATTTTTTATCCACAGTTATTCACAAGTTATCAACATTCTGCGAGACGGCGTTATTTTGTGATTGTCCAGCTTTTTTTTTCACATTTTTTCCGGGGGGGATGAAATCTTTTCCGCGATTCCACACGTCAGGAAGACCGGGAAAAATAGGATTGAGTGGAGGAGAACAATTTCATCCTCGTGATCAGAACCGACCTCAGATAGTAATACTGTCGTATTCATGAACTTCACAAATTTCGTGGTGCATTGGAGACAATTTAATTTGAACTCTTCTAGCGGAGATATTAATTTTCATTCAAGCAATATTTAATATTCTGAAACATCAGGTCTGTTCTTAATGATCTCAACCACTGTCAGTATCCACGTAACATCAGTGTTTGCCGTGTGAGGAGAATGCTTCGTTGCTGTGCATGCGAATACCATCTGACCGGTACTATGCAAATGCTGTAAGGCAGGGCCGGAGAGGAGAGTTATGAAGCGAGAACTTACGGGAATAATTGCCGCAGTTCACACCCCGATGCAGAGTGATGGTTCATTGAATCTGGGCCTGGTCTCGGAGCAGGCGGCATGCCTGCAACGGAATGGGGTTACAGGAGCGTTTTTATGCGGGACGACAGGTGAAGGAATGTCCTTAAGCGTTCAAGAGCGAATGCGACTGGCAGACAAATGGCGGGAGATAACCGAGGGTTCTGTTCCTCTGATCATTCATGTCGGACACCTGAGTCTTGAAGAGAGTAAAGTTCTGGCCGGCCATGCGCAAAAGGAGATAGGTGCTGCCGGGATCGCTGCTGTTGCGCCAAATTATTACAGACCTGAGACGATTGCCAATCTGGTTGATTTCTGTGGAGTCATTGCAAAGGCAGCGCCGGATACTCCGTTTTATTATTATCATATTCCGGCAAACACGGGAGTCGACTTTCCCATGATTGAGTTTCTCAGGAGGGGGAACAGAGAAATTCCAACACTGGCCGGTATCAAATATTCACATTCTGATATGATGGATTTGGGACAATGCCTGGAATTCGAGAACGGAACGTATCAGATATTCTTCGGGCAGGACGAGAATCTTTTATCCGCTCTGGCGTTGGGAGTGCAGGATGCCATCGGCAGCATGTATAATTTCGCCGCACCTCTCTTTCTTCGAATCATTGACGCCTTTAACCAGGGAGATTTCAAGACTGCCCGGCAGGCACAATCCCGGGCCCGGCAACTGGCGGATGTGCTTCAAAGGTTTCATGATGTAGTAGCAACCAAGGCAGCCATGCGGGCGATCGGTATCGATTGCGGACCGCCTCGACTCCCGCTGCATCGACTGTCTGAGGAAGAATACACCCAATTTCATGCGGCACTGAATGAGATCGGGTTCTTTGAGTATGCTTCGGAAGTGTGAATAGGTCCTCTGCTGCAAACGCATCTGATCTCTTGTTGCTCTGTTTGAACAGCGGAGGAGAGGGAACTTTCCTGGTATTACAACGAAGATTACACTGAATTTCCAAATGATATTCGGGCGAAATCTGGTTCATGCCGTTACCGAGGAGGCTGCTGTGCACACTGGTATTTCCCGGTATTCAGCGCCCCGCTTCAGGATTTTGAATTCGATAAGTCTGGCAGCGTATTTTGGTGTGCTCGTCCGGATGGGTCTGTATTTTGCCCGGCGCGAAAAGTCCACCGATACCGATACCCGTTATTTTTATATGGTGCAACGGGTATTATTGTTTGTGTGCTCACAGGATATCTTTTTGGTCTGATTCTGCCTTTGCAAAGACAAGAATTGGATGGGTGAACTATTTATTATTTGTTATCAAATAATTCCAGCCACAGGAAAGATGGATGAAGACCCGACGTGAATTTTTCCAGCTGACGGGTTCGATTGCGGCCGGGACCGCCTTATATTCCTGCCTGCCCGGGATTCGTACGGAGACGGGGAATCGGGAGGGAATAACGTTTACGGATGTATATAGGTCCGGAACGGATGGTTACCACACGTATCGTATCCCCGCTGTGCTCGTGACTGACACCGGATCCCTGTTAGCCTTTTGCGAAGGCCGCAAGAACAGCCGAAGCGATCACGGCGATATTGATTTGCTGGTCAAGAGAAGTACAGATGGCGGACGCACCTGGTCGGCACAGCAGATTGTATACGAAGAAGGCGGAACAGCCGAGATCACCATCGGCAATCCCTGTCCGGTTCTGGAGAGACAGTCCGGAACAATCTGGCTGCCGTTTACGCGAAACAATGATGACGTGTTCGTCACCCGGAGTAAGGATGATGGAGTGACGTGGGTCTCTCCGGTACGGATCACCCCGGAAGTGAAGAAATCAGAGTGGAGCTGGTACGCCACCGGTCCGGGCGTTGGCATTCAAATTCAGCATGGTCTTAGGGAAGGGAGAATGGTGATTCCGTGTGACCACCGGGAAGCAGTGAAAGGTGATCCGGTGAAATTTTCCCACGTCTTTTACAGTGATGACGGAGGCACACACTGGCAGCTGGGTGGGGCGGTTGCCCGACATACTGATGAATGCCAGGTGGTGGAATTACCGGATCAGCGACTGATGATTAATATGCGTAACTACCGGGGACGGGAAGGGAACCAGCCGGAGCAGGGAAATACGAGGGCGGTTGCCTATAGCAGAGACGGGGGTGAAACCTGGTCGGATATTTTGTTTGATGAGACCTTAATCGAGCCAGTGTGCCAGGCGAGCTTTATCCGATATTCCTGGCCGCAGACCGGGAACCGGAGCCGGATTCTGTTTTCCAACCCTGCCAGCACGGATGAACGAGTACAGATGACTGTTCGAATGAGCTATGATGAGGGACAGACGTGGCCGGTCCGGAAATTAATTTATCCGGGATCTTCGGCTTACTCCTGCCTGACGAAGCTCCCTGACGGCCAGATCGGCTGCTTATTCGAGCGCGGGCAAGAGCATCCCTATGAAACAATCACCTTTGCCCGGATTTCTCTGAAGGCGTTGGAAAATGAGAGTTAGAGAGAGTTTGTTCACCTGATAATATTGCGGTTTATAAAAATGCATACTTTTTTCCGATGAGTTCATGACAGATAAAAGGAAACATATTATGAAAAGAAGCCTCTCGTTTGAAGTAAGAAACAGACACATGATCCTCCTGGTGCTGCTCGCTTTTTTGATTTTTTCGGGTGAGGGTGTGCTCCTGGCCGGAGATCAGAAAGGGAACTTACGGGTAGGGACCGCCAGGGTGAATATCACACCTTCAACTCCAATTCCGATGAGCGGGTATGGATCGAGAGAAGGGCCGTTCCAGGGAATCCATGATTCATTGTATACCCGGGTGATTGTCTTTGACAATGGTACCCGGAAGGCGGCGGTGATTTCCGCCGATGTCATTGGCTTTTCCCATGAGTTCTGGCGCCGCATCACTCGTAAAGTCCGGACGGAAACTTCCATTGACTCCCACTACGTTCTGCTGGCCGCCACTCATAACCATGGCGGACCGGTGACCCGGGTGTATTCGGAGACCGAATCTCCTGACGTGCTGGCGTATGCAGAGGAACTGGAGCGAAATATTCTGGAAGCGGTGACACATGCTCTGGCCGACCTTCAGCCGGCTCGTATCGGGGCAGGAGAGGGTATGTGCAAGATGAATATGAACCGACGAGCCCGCACTGCAGACGGCGGCATCACCCTGGGGAAGAATCCGTATGGGCCCACTGATCATACGGTCGGGGTTCTCAAGCTGGAGGATGCACAGAAAACTCCCTTCGCACTGCTCATTAACTGGCCGTGTCACGGGACGGTCATGGGCGGACAGAATTATCAGATCACCGGCGACTGGCCCGGCGCGGCTGCACGATATGTGGAGTCCTCTCTGGGAAATACCCCGCTGGCAGCGGTTACCGCCGGGGCGTCGGGAGACATCGATCCCATCTATCGGGTGCTGCCGGAGTTTGGGTCCCGCGGAGAGGTTGAGGCTATCGGTATCATCCTTGGAGAAGAAGTCGTTCAAGTCTCCCGGCAAATCGAGACATATCCCTATGGCACCATCCAATCTCTGCAGCGGGTCATTACTCTGCCGGGGAAACAGCGAGGTGATTCCTATAGAGTGCAGGAAACCTATGAGCCAGGCCCTGACGTCTCGGTGCGGCTGACCACCTTGAAAATCGGTTCGATTGTGCTGGTGGGGATTTCCGGGGAAGTGATGACTGACATAGGCCTGCAGATCAAAGAGCAATCTCCGTATAAGTCGACTGTCGTGATCACCCATTGCAACGGCAGCAGCGGATACCTGGTCACAGATGATGCTTACGAAAAGGGAGGATATGAGGTGATGGCAACCCGGGTGATGGCCGGGGCTGAACAGAGCATAATCTCCAATGTTCTGGGTATGATTTATTCACTCTAAGGGAGGAGGATTTTAAAATAGCACCCGGAAGAACACGGAAAAAAGCGGATCACCACAGATTGCCCTGCACACCGCACCCGGTATGGAGGTGCATAGGGTACATAGAGGTATATAAGTAAGTTGCAGCGGGAGGGAAAAAGACAGGGTTGAATTGGCTGTCGGGTATTAATGTCGGTGTGATAATGCTTCATACCAACCGCTGTCCGGGCTTTATGTACTTATTTCCCTATGTACCCGGCGGGATATGGGGCGGAGCCCTCTTAACTCTTTCCTCTTTTCTGTTTTTTTCTCTGCGTGCTCTTCTGCGCAGAGAAGAAAGATTGCGGACTCTGTTCCACAGTATTAAAATACGGGAGTTCCGCAACTTCGATTTCAAGCCTTCAAACTGGCAGAAAGAGCAACGAAGTATGGCAATTGACAGCAAACGTCAGAGGACAATGGACAGACGACGGTTTTTAACGTTATCCGGCCAGGCGGGTCTGGGAATCTATGGACTCTCGATCCTGACACAGTGTGGCCAGAACGCCGCACCAAGACAACCGAATTTTGTGTTTCTCATGATTGATGATCTGGGATGGAAGGACGTGGGATTCATGGGCAGCCGGTATTATGAAACACCCAACATCGATAAACTGGCCTCCCAGGGGATGTACTTTACCAATGCCTATGCGAATGCACCGAACTGTGCACCCAGCCGGGCCTGTCTGCTGGCAGGGCAGTATGCACCGCGTCACGGAGTCTTTACCGTTGGCACTCCGGAGCGGGGAGACACCCGGCTGCGAAAACTGATTCCCACTCCGAATGAACGTACCCTCGATCCGGAGATTGTGACAATCGCAGAAGCCCTCAAACCGGCGGGATATATGAGTGCCAGTATCGGCAAATGGCACCTGGGAAACGATCCGAAACTGGGACCTGCAGGCCAGGGATTCGACGTGAATATAGCCGGCGACCATCACGGGCATCCGCCGGCAGGATACTTTAGTCCCTATGAGCTGCCAAATGTCGAGAATGCTCCGGAGGGTGAATACCTGACGGATCGGCTGACCCGGGAAGCACTGACCTTTATCGAAGAGAGCAATGACAGGCCGTTTTTCCTGTATTTACCATACTATGCGGTCCATATGCCGATTCAGGCGCCCGAACCTCTCATAGAAAAGTATAGCCAAAAAGAAGGTGCCGGCGGTCACAATAATCCGGGCTATGCGGCTATGATTGAACGTGTGGATACCAATATTGGAAAGGTGCTGGAGAAGCTGGATGAACTGGATCTCGCAGAGAATACAGTGGTCATTTTCTTTTCCGATAACGGTGGGCATGGGAATGTCACGACTATGACCCCGCTGCGGGGATCCAAAGGCCAGATTTACGAAGGCGGCATCCGGGTGCCGCTTGCCATGCGCTGGCCGGGCGTGGTACCGTCGAACAGTACCTGCGATGTCCCGGTGATCGGGATAGATTTTTATCCCACCTTGCTTGAAATGGCCGGGATTGAGCCTCCTCCGGGTCAGATTCCGGATGGGCAAAGTCTGCTGCCTTTACTGAGAGAAACCGGTAACCTGGATCGGGAAACCCTTTACTGGCATTTTCCGGCCTATCTGGAACCGTACAATAATGAGCAATGGCCCTGGCGGATTACCCCTTGCAGCGCTATCCGGAAGGGGGACTGGAAATTGATCGAGTTCTTCGAATATGAGGAACTTGAGTTGTACAACCTGCGCGAGGATATCGGGGAGCAGCAGAATCTGTCGGAGCAAAATTCTGAGAAAGTGCAAGAGCTGGTACAGGAACTGCGGAACTGGCGACAGGAGTTGCAGGCACCGGTACCGAATCGCTTGAATCCTGGGTACGATCCACAAGCTGTTGAGCCGCCGGAATAAGGGAAGTGTTTTGACTAAAATACAATTAATTTAGAAACCACGAATAACACGGATTAGCACGAATGAAAACATAACAGCAAAATACTTCTAAGTGGCCAGCCTTCCTGCAAACTGGAAATTCGTGTTCATGTGCCTGTCGAGACCTTTTGCAGGGGGCTTATAAATACTAATGAAGTGAACCGGGAGGATATGGCAAATGAGTTATACCAGACGCCAGTTTTTACGGACTGTGATCATCGGAACAGCCGGGATTGGCCTGGGGAGTGTGTCCTCGATGCGAAGTTGCTCCGCCGGCAGAGGTGATCGTCCCAATATTCTGTGGCTGGATGCCGAAGATTTGAGCCCGGACATCGGCTGTTATGGAAATCCGGTGGTTCATACTCCGAGCCTGGATCAATTGGCTGCCGAAGGCGCCCGGTTTACCAATGCGTTTACCAGTTCCCCGGTCTGTTCACCCAGCCGATCGGCTATCATGACCGGTATGCACCAGACCACCATCGGCGCCCATCACCACCGAAGCCACCGGAACGACGGATATTCCCTGCCCGAACCGGTGCAGGTGATTACCCGGCACTTCCGGGAAGCCGGGTATTTCTGCTGCCGCAGAGAATTTGCCAACCGGACCCAACCCGGAAAACTGGATTACAATTTCAGCGGGACGTTTGAGGACTTTTTCGACGGCACCGATTGGAGCCAGCGAAATCCGGAGCAGCCCTTTTTCGCTCACGTACACTTTCACGAAACGCATCGGACCTTTGAGCACGATCGCGCGCATCCCATCGAGCCGGAAGATGTGGAGATCCCACCGTATTATCCGGATCATCACATTACCCGTCTGGACTGGGCGCTATATCTGGAGAGCATACAGATACTGGATAAAAAAGTCGGCCGGATACTGGAACGACTGGAAGATGAAGGACTGGCAGAAAATACGGTGGTGCTCTTCACCGGCGACCACGGCCGGCCTATGGTGCGCGGAAAGCAGTGGCTGTATGAGGGGGGAATTCACATTCCATTGATTGTCCGCTGGCCCGGTGAACTGGAAGCAGGAATTGTCCGGGATGATCTGGTGAGCGCCATCGACCTGGCCCCAACCTGGATGCGAGTGGCGGGAATCAAACCACCCAATTATCTCCAGGGCAGGAATTTCCTGGAAAGGGATCCGGTGGCCAGAAAATACATCTTTGCCTCCAGAGATCGCTGCGACGAAACCGATGACCGAATCCGGTGCGTGCGGAGCAAACGGTATAAGTATATTCGAAATTTTTATCCGGAACGTCCGTACACCTACTTCAATGCCTATAAGAAGCACCAGTATCCGGTGTTAACCCTTCTTGAGGTGATGAATAAACGGAGTGAACTCGATCCGGAGGCGGCACACTTCATGGCCGAGAACCGGCCGGTCGAGGAACTCTACGATTTACAAAACGATCCCCACGAAGTCCGGAATCTGGCCAAAGAACCGGCTTACCGGGAAACCCTCAGAGAACTGCGTAATGAGCTCGATAACTGGATATGCCGAACAAAGGACCAGGGGCAGATTCCGGAAGACCCGGAGATTGCCGCACAATGGGACCGGCAGATGGCCGAATATTTCAAAGAGAACATGACCGGAAAGGGACTAGCCCCGGATGTCACCGATGAGAAATATTTACGGTGGTGGGAGAACCGGCTTATTGCTGTGAAAATGGGGGTGTGACGTTCGCCCCATGAATGTATCCGCGAGAGAATGATGGTTTTCAGGATTTGTTCGAGAGGGCATACCTGTCCACAGAAAAAAGAGCAGATCAATATTTCCATAAGATATGGGAGAATCACATGAACAGACGGACTTTTTTAATTCGAAGTTTTGCCGTCGGTGTGTTCGGATTATCGGTACGGACAGCCTTGGGTGGAGGAGAAATAGCCAAACCGGAAGATCTTAATACCTTAAGAGATTACAAAATAACGAATGGCCGTATAAAACAGTCCGTATGTGGTTGGTGTTACAGGGATATATCCACTGAGGAGCTGGCCGCTCATGCCGCAAAGATCGGATTGAAGGGGCTGGATTTAGTGCGGCCGGCGGACTTTCCCATTCTGAAAAAATACGGACTGGTTGGCACCATGACACCTAGTCACGGTATCACAAAAGGGCTCAATCGGCTCGAACACCATGATGAAATCTGCCGGCAGATAGAAGAAAGTATTGAAGCGACCGCCCGGGCAGGATATCCGAACGTCATCTGTTTCTCCGGCAACCGGGAGGGAATGGATGACGAAGAAGGGTTGGAGAATTGCGCTGTCGGGCTTAAGAAAGTGGTAGGTCTGGCTGAGAACAAGGGGATTATCCTGAATATGGAACTGTTGAATTCGAAGGTGAATCATCCCGATTACATGTGTGATCGCACTCACTGGGGCGCGGAACTGGCCAGGCGGGTGGGCTCTCCCAACTTCAAATTGCTCTATGATATCTATCATATGCAGGTGCAGGAAGGAGATGTGATTGCGACCATCAGGGAATACAAAGATTACTTCGGTCATTACCATACAGCCGGTGTGCCGGGCCGCCATGAGCTGGATGAGACCCAGGAACTCTATTATCCGGCGATTATGAATGCGATTGCTGAGACCGGATTTCAGGGCTACGTGGCGCATGAATTCGTGCCGACTCATGATCCGCTGCTGCTCCTGAATCATGGAGCGAAAGTCTGTGATGTGTGAGCAGGAACGAGAGGATGCTATCCCTGGGAAGAAATATTTGACGGGTATGATGCGAGAAAATAACAGGAATGGCAGATAGAGCATCGATATGCCATGAAAAACATAAGGATAAATGTCCCATGCGAATGAGAACCGGACAGCACCCCTTCAGAATGCTCTTCATTCTGATTATTTTAGTAGCCATGAATACAACCGCCAGAAGCCAGTATGAATCGGACGAACGTAAATCCGGAGAGGCCTTCACCTGGCCGAACGGAGCATCCGCCGCCGTGAGCCTGACCTTTGATGATGCTCGTGACAGCCAGCTGGATGTGGGAATCCCTATTCTCAATAAATATGGCATGAAGGCAACCTTCTATGTAGTTCCCGGCAATATGGAGGATCGGGTGCAGGAATGGCAAGGCGCTGCGGAAAGCGGGCATGAACTGGGCAACCATTCGTTGAATCATCCCTGCACCGGGAACTTTGCCTTTGCCAGAGATAAAGCGCTGGAGAACTATACACTCAGTCAAATGACTGACGAGATAGAGAAAGCCAGTGAGGAGATCGAACGGCTCATCGGCATGCCGCCGAGCACCTTTGCCTATCCCTGCGGACAGACGTTCGTCGGCCGGTGTGTCGAAACGCAGAGTTACGTCCCGCTGGTGGCCGAACGCTTCCTGGCAGGCCGGCTCTGGCTCAGCGAGGATGCCAACGATCCCGCCTTCTGCGATCTGGCGCAGGTGCTGGGAATGGAAAGCGACGGGAAGTCCTTCGAGGAAATGAACGCGCTGGTTGAGCAGGCGAAACAGGAAGGATCCTGGCTGGTCTTTGCCGGACATGATATCGGCTCACCGGCCAGACAAACTACACTGGCAGATGCATTGGAGGCATTCTGCCGATATGCCGTGAATCCGGAGAATGACATTTGGGTGGCTCCGGTGAAAGAGGTGGCCGGTTATATCAAAAAACACAGGACTGAACCGTAACCGCAAAGAATGATTCTCTCTTATCCGGTCGATTTCCAGAAGGGCAATAACTGAACACATCCGTCGGTGATCTCTGTATGGAGCGCCGACGGGTTTTTATATAAGGCTTGTTGCGATGAATAGAAAGTAAGCAGAGGAGACGGCATGAACTCTGGGCGCCATAATCGAATATTAACCCATTCCGAATTACTCGAACTCAAGCGCTGGAATACTCCCACCATATATAACGGCTGGGAGCAGATCACCGGGTCCGATCCGGCATCGGAAGGATTCAACCTGGAAGCAACCATCGATTACATGCCACAGATGGGACAGATGATAGGATATGCGATTACTGTTGTTATAGAGCCAGGCAATGGAGAACATCCGGCCAGTAATCCAGGCGGATGGTCGGAGTATCGGGAGTATGTGGCTTCCGTACCCGGACCGAAAATTATCGCAGTCCAGGATCTGGATAAGCCCGAGGTGATCGGCTCGTTCTGGGGAGAAGTGAACGGGAACGTCCACCGGGCCCTGGGCTGTGTCGGAACCATCACCGACGGAGCCATCCGGGACGTGGACGAAATGCATAATGCCGGCTTCAAGGCATTGGCCAGAAGGTTGTGTGTAGGGCATGCTCATGCATTCCCGATCCGGTGGAACTGCGATGTGGAAGTCTTCGGACGCACCGTTCACCCCGGACAATTAATTCACGCCGACAAACACGGATTCCTGGTGATCCCGGAGGAAGATCAGGAAGCTCTGCTGGACGCAGCCCGTTATATGGATTCCAACGAGTGTCAGACCATGATCAAAACCGCCCGGGAGTCCGCAGGGAAAACGACGGAGCAAATTCTCACGGATCTAAATGAGGCAGGCAGGCAATTCGCTGAAAACACCCGGCAGAAATTCGGCACTCGTGGTGAATGGGAATAGCACAGATATATACGCTGAAACAATGGATTACGACAGATGAAAGAAAAGAGGAAAGAGGAAAGAGTAAAGAGTAAAGAGAAAAGAGTAAAGAGTAAAGAGTAAAGAGTAAAGAGTAAAGAAGACCCCGCCCCGCACTTAACTCGGTACATAAGTATTTATGTACATCCCTTATAACGTGAAGAAGAGATGCAGGTTTAGGTTGGTTGTGGGGTATTATTGTTAGTGTGATAATGCTCCATATCAACCGCTTCCCGGCCCTATGTACTTATTTCCCTATGTACCCGGTGGGGCGCGGTGTGGTTGATACTCTTTTCTCTTGACTCTTATACTCTTTCCTGTTTTTCATCTGTGTTCATCCATTTTTTCCGCGTACATCCGTGTGCTGTTCTCACAACAACTCAATCGCCAGTTTCAGGATCTCCGCAAACGGGGCCTTCATCCGGGCAGCCATGGCCTGGACTTCCTCGTGGGTGAGCGGTTCTTCGGACAGGCCGGCGGCGTAATTGGTGAAGCAGGAGATTCCGAGGACGTTCATTCCCGCCTGGGCTGCGGCTATCGCTTCCGGGACGGTTGACATCCCAATGGCGTCGGCGCAGAGATTGCGAAGATATTGGACCTCAGCCGGAGTCTCATACGACGGTCCGGTGGTCCAGGCGTAGGTGCCGTTTCGCAGCACGTATCCTTTTTCGGACGCGGCATTCCGCAGCAATTCCGTTGTCTGCACATCCCATATCCGGGCAGGCTGTGGGGATTGATATGCGGCGGGCAGCATCCATGGAACCATAGGAAAATGGTTGGTGATGGTCATGAATTCACCCGGCATATAGTCCGGATTGGCGCATCCGGCGGAGTTGGTAATGATCACGGATTGGGCTCCCAGCCGATGGAACAGCCGGACCGGAAAGGTGATTTCATCCAGGGAATAGCCTTCATACAGATGGTGCCGGCCGCAGGCAATAATCAGGGGAGTAGCCCGCCAGTAACCGAATACTAATTGTCCCTTGTGTCCCTCCACGGTGACTTCAGGAAAATGAGGGATCTTCTGGTAGGGAAAGGTTTTTTCCAGATTGATTTGGTCGACGAAGGAGCCCAATCCCGAGCCAAGCACCAGGCCGATCTCCGGAGGGAGCTCGATCTGATCTGTGAGCCAGATGTGTGCTTCATTTAATCTGTCAGTCAGAGAAGACATTCTTCCAATGAAATGATCCGCAACCTGAATAATTGATTAGAAATGGCACACAGACGAACACAGAAACAAAAGATGACCACAGATAAAAAAACAGGAAAGAGTATAAGAGTCAAGAGAAAAGAGTCCACCACGCCGCGCCCCGCCGGGTACATAAGGACATACGTACATACGGCCGGAAGCAGCTGGCATGCAGCACGACCCAACCGAGACCTAAACTCCGAAGCCAATTCAGGCCAGCCCCCATCCCTCCCGCAACAACCTATATACCCTATGTACCTTATGTACCTCTGTACTCTATGCACCTATATACCGGGTGACGGGAGGCATGGGTGATCTGTGGTCATCCTCTGTTTCTGTGTTTATCTGTGTGCTATTCTTTTCGGATTTATGAATAGTGCTGATTAAGTAAGTTGCAATTCGATGTGTTGCAGCGTCGAGAGTATCTCCTCATCCTCCGCCTGTGCCCACATTCCAACTTCCCCTTCCGCCAGCTGCTTTTCGATCGGTTCGATGACGGTCAGGGCATAGATGTTTCTGAGCGCCTCGATATGCCGGGTGGTGAAGGGATTCTCCCACATCCGGGTATTCATGGCAGGAGCGATAATCAGCGGTTTCGCTCCCAATGCCCGCACGGCTGACGTCAGCAGATTGTCACAGAGGCCGTTGGCCAGCTTGGCCAGCGTGTTGGCAGTGAGCGGGGCGAGCAGCAGGGCGTCGCACCACCGGGTCAGCTCGATGTGCAGAATCCGCTCGGTGTTGCCCCATTCATCTTCGTCCCGGTAGCAGGGATGCTGACTCATGATGGCCAGGGACTGCTGCGTGACGAACTGCAGGGCTTTTCCGGTGACCATCGTTCGAAACTCGTGCCCCTGCTTACGTCCCCGGGAGATAAAATTCGGCATCCGGTAAGCCGCAATCGAACTGGTAATACCCACCAAAACCTTCATAATCATCCCTGTGGTGTGGATTTCCTTCTCACCGCAAATGTACGGCATCCCGGCCCGATTGTCGACCGATTTTCTCGATAGCACACGGATTGACACGGAAAAAAACGGATAACCACAGATAGAAGATACAGAAAAGAGTAAAGAGTAAAGAGTAAACGAGAGTAAAGAGTAAAGAGGACCCCGCCTCTACTCACCCAGATGAAAAGCGTATACGCACATCTCGCCCCGAAAAATCATGTGGGGTAACATACAAGGATACCTTCGGCAAAGAGATCTCCTCGAGATAACACATAACGTGATGGAGAGAGACAAGCTTGAAAATTAGCCAGGGAGTATTGATGTCGGCGTGATAATGCTCCATACCAACCGCTGTCCGGCCCTATGTACGTATGTCCTTATGTACCCGGTGGGGCTCGGCGTGGTGGACTCTTTACTCTTTTCTTTATCTGTGTGCATCCCCTGTTTCCGTGCGAATCCGTGTGCTATTTCGTTGTTCACTGTCTGTACGAAAATAACGCTTGATTTTTCCTCTCCGATTCTGCTAATTTAGTAATGTTCGATAAATGTTCGAATACGGAACGAAAGGAGGTATGAGGGTGAAGATACAGGAATCTCAGGAGCAGAAGATCCTCCGGTTTATCCGGGACTACAGCGATCGCACCGGCCGGTCGCCGTCCTTCCGGGAGATCCGGGATCATCTGGGGGTGAGTTCGCTGTCTACGGTGCATTATCACGTGAACAAGCTGATTGAGCAGGGTGTGCTGGCGAACCGGCACGGCCATCACGGCAAGCGGAGTCTGCAAGTGGTGCCCCCGGATCCGGAGGAGGCCCGGGAGGTCCCGCTGCTGGGCCGGATCGCAGCCGGCGTGCCCATTGAAGCGGTGGAGACCCCGGAGAAAGTGGCCGTGCCGGCCCGGTTTTTTGACCCGGAGAATTATGTGCTGCAGGTGGAAGGAGACTCGATGATTGAAGACGGCGTGCTGGACGGCGACCTGGTGGTGGTCCGCCATGCCCGGACTGCGGAGAGCCGGGAGATGGTGGTGGCGCTGGTGGACGGCGAGGCGACCCTCAAGCGCTACGTACGGACGGAGCACGGCATCGAGCTGCATCCGGCGAATCCGGACTACCCGGTGATTCACGTGACCCCGGATCAGGAGTTCGAAATCCGCGGGAAAGCCATCGGGGTCATCCGGGAGTACTGAAGGGGCGGGAAACAGTTGGCAGTAGGCAGTGGGCAAGAGGCAGTAGGCAGTTGGCAGTTGGCAGTAGGCAAGAGGCAGTGGGCAGGAGGCAGATGTTGATCAATGGTCAATTATCCGGAGGGAAAAACGCAGGAAGAGCAGATGCAAGTTGGAGGTACTGAAAGTATTGAACAACAGGATACAAGGAGCAAGTGCTCTGGTTGTTTTTTCTTGTAAGCACTTGCTAGCACTTATAAGCACTTGCCAGTACTTGTGAACACTGCGGATTGTGCGACTGAATTATTATAACAACGGAAACGCATCAACACAGGCGAGGGAGCATCGATGAACCCGAAAGTCTTTCATGTCCGGTTACCGCGGTTTCTGGTGCAGGCCGAGCGGGTGGTGGATCCGCGGCTGGCCACCCGATCCGTGGGAATTATTTCGTCGGAGAAGTCCAACGGTACGCTGGTGGCGGTGTCTCCGGAAGCGGAAGAAGAGGGCCTCCAGCCCGGCATGCCGGCCTCTCTGGTCCGGAGGATGTCGCCCCGGACGGTGTTCCTGCCGGCCAACGCTGCACTGTACCACAAGGTCAACCAGGTGATCTACGAGGTGGTGTCGTCGTTTTGTCCGGTGGTGGAGCCCGGCGGATTCGGGCAGTTCTATCTGGACATGCACGGCATGGAGCGGGTGTACCAATCGTATCGGCAGGCCGGCGACCGGGTGATGCGGTCCATCCGGGAGAAGGCGGACCTGCGCTCGCAGGTGGGGATCAGCCGGAACAAGCTGGTGAGCGCCATCACCACCCGGGTGGTGCCGGAGCGATTGTATTCCGTGGAGTCCGGTCAGGAGGTGGGGTTTCTCTCGCCGCTGTACAGCGGGCATCTGCCGATTACCACGGAACAGGTGGTGCAGACGGCTATCCGGGATCTGAATGCCCGGGTCGTCCGGGACGTGCAACACCTGACTCTGAACGACTACAGCGCGGCAGTGGTGTTCGGCCGGTACAGCCGGCAGGTGCATCACCAGGCGTACGGGATCGATACCTCTGCGGTGAAGCCGCCCCAGATCCGGGACCACATCGTGGAGCGGCAGGTGCTGGAAACGGATACCAACGACGAAGATATTCTGCGGGGGACCGTCCGGCTGCTGGGGGAGCAGATCGCCTTTCAGCTCCGGGAGCAGCGGCGGGTGTCGAAGAAAGCGGTGTTCTCTATTCACTACACCGATGGCTGCGAGAGCACGGCCACCGGATCTCTGCCGCACTATTCGGATCAGGCGGTGACCGGGGAGCTGGAGCGGCTGTACGAGCGGGCCAACATCCGGCGGAACCGGGTGCGGTCCATAATGGCGGACGTCTCGGAGTTCCGGGCGTTCGCCCGGCAGATGGACCTGTTCGAAGATGCGGCGCCGTCCAGGGAAGATGCCCTGTGCGAACAGCTGGATATCCTGCGCCGGAAGTACGGCTTCGAGGCGGTGCAGCCGGCCACGGCGCTGCTGCAGGCGGCGTGAGGAAGGCAGAATAGCACACCGATGAACACGGAAACAGTGGATGACCACGGATTAAAGAAGAAAAAGAGAGGAAAAAGTTAAGAGTTAAGAGTCAAGAGTTAAGAGTCAAGAGTTAAGAGTCAAGAGTTAAGAGTCAAGAGAAAAGAGTTAAGAGAAAAGAGTTAAGAGAAAAGAGTTAAGAGGAAAGAGTTAAGAGGAAAGAGTCAAGAGAAAAGAGTCAAGAGGAAAGAGTCAAGAGGAAAAAGTCAAGAGTTAAGAGTCAAGAGAAAAGAGTCAAGAGGAAAGAGTCAAGAGGAAA